>CAKTOK010000008.1 GCA_934589835.1 uncultured Oscillospiraceae bacterium
TCGTAGAAGCAGATGCGGAACGCCTTGTCGTTGCCGTCGATGCACTTGTCGGCGGAGCCGGTGGTCTCCATGATGAGCATATCGTCGGCCTTGGCCGCCGCCACCACAGAGGCTGTCTCGCCGGACAGCACGCCGCCCAGACTCACGTTCATGCCCCAGTCCATCAGCTTGCCGTAGGCCGCCACAGCGCTCTCCGGATCTCCCTGGGAATCCTGGAAGTTGACCTCCAGCTGCTTGCCGCTGACGCCGCCGGCGGCGTTGATCTCCTTGGCGGCCAGCTCCGCGCCGTGCTGCACGGACAGGCCGTAGTTGGCGTAGCTGCCGGTCAGGGGGCCTACGCCGCCCAGCTTGATGGTCTCGGCAGTGTCGGCTGTGCCGCCGCTGCCGCCGTTATCGGCCTTATCGCCGCAGGCCATCAGGCTGCAAGCCATCACAGCGGCCATCAACATTGCAAATACTCTCTTTTTCATGTTTTTGTTCTCCTTTTCGTTGGTTTGTGAAAGCGCCCTCCGTTGCCGGAGGTATACAAAAAAGCGGCTCCGCCAATGGCGGAGCCGCTTTGCTGTATCCGGTGTCAGCATATCATGCGGTTATCCGTGCCAATGGCGCATAGGGCAAAGCAGCCAGTACCAGCAGTACCAGCACGCAAATAATAATGGACGCCATAATCATGGCGCCCAGCACGGACAGAATGGCAGTATAAGAAGCGGCGCAGGCGCAGCAGAACGCAGCCGCGGCACAGGCGGCGGTCATAGTCTTGTTCATCCTGCGGTTCATGGTCTTGGTCATTGCGGCCGCCTCCCTTCGCTTCAAAAATGATGAGTGGATTTTAGCAAACTCTCCCTGTCAAGTCAACAGGCGATTCCGCCAAATCACGTCCATGTTGCACGATTATCTACTATACGAATTATGCAGAATACACAACCATCCCGCCGCCATCTTTCGTCCACCGCCGTCTGTCCGCACCACAAAAACACTTTCTGCTGTTGCGGCCGCCCTCCTCTCACCGCGCCGGCCTGCACGGAGACGGCGTATCGGGCAGGGGCGGCCGAAAAATGCGGCAGCCCGTTGGAGCTGCCGCACGCTGTTTCTTTATGCGATACCACCGATTGACGAGGGCAGGGTCGCGCTTCAATTCAGGCCGCTCTCCTCCATCCGGGCGACGGTCTCTTCATAGAACACGTTCAGTTCGCCCAGATATCCCGGCCTCCACGGCTTGTTCCGTCCGCAGTAGTGGATGACCGCGGACTGCCGCCGCACGTCCTCCAGCGTCATACCGTCCCCGTTGTACCGGTGGCGTGAATACAGCTTCTCCGTCATGTTGTAGCGGATGGGGTCCAGCGGCAGGATGCGCTGCCCGTACAGGGCGCTGATGATGTCCTGATCCGGCAGCATGAGACGCCCCTTGTGGGCCTCCATATAGTCGAACACCGCCTCCATATCCTGCTCCGCCCGCAGGGCCCGCAGGTTCATCAGCATGACGCCGGAGTTGATATAGGGGCTGTCCTCGTCCATATCCAGACGCAGCTCGTTGAAGCGGTGCAGGAGCCCGCGGATGTGGGTAGCCGCCGCGAAAAACGCCGTATCCATGGGCATTTCGTACAGCTCCCGCAGGCTTTGGCGCACCACGATATCCGGATCGAGGTACAGCACCCGCTCCAGCGTGTCCGGCAGATATTTTGCCGCAAAGATGCGGTAATAGATGGCCCTTGGATACCGGTCCGAGGTGGGCGCGTCCGCCAAACCGCTTTCATCCACCCGTATCAGGTGCAGCGCGCCCCGCCGCCCCAGCAGCGCCCTTGTTTCCGCCACATCCGCCTCCGACAGGCCCTCGTCGTGCAGCAGGTACACGTCGAAATACGCAGCGCCGTCGCTGTGCAGCGCGGAGAATAGCATCACATTCAGTTGCGGAACATAGTTCCGGTCCAGCGTCATCAGCAGCTCCATGGGCATCCCTCCATCCTTTGGTTCTCTCAGTATATCCTGCAAGCTCCCAAAAAGCAAGACAGCCGGCGATGCGGCACGGGCAAAAAAATCAGGGCGGCGCTGCGCCGCCCCGCAGGAGCGGCGGAGGCTGACTCTTGCATTTTCCCCCGCAGGTGGTGTATGCTACGGACAGACAACGCGGAGGCCCGCGGCGTACCGCGGGGCCTCTTATTGGCAAAGGAGGCAGAAACGATGCTGCATTTGAAGGCTTGGCGCGCACAGGACGCGGCGGAAATTCCCGCGTCTCTCCTGCAATCCCATCCCGCTGCAATGCCGCTCTGCGCCGAGGCCGTCCGGAGCGGCGCGGCGCATCGTGAGGTGCGAGATGCGATTTGAAAACGGCGATATTTTCGTAAACGGGCAGTTCGTCCGGGGCGGCTTCTCCGTGGAGCAGGGGCGCTTCACCCATGTGCTGGCGCAGGCGGCGGGTGAGGAGCGCATCGACCTACAGGGCGCACGGGTCATCCCCGGGCTGGTGGACATCCACACCCACGGCAACTCCGGCGCGGACTTCTCCGACGGCGACTATGACGGGCTGGCGGCCATGGCCGCTTATCTGGCCCGAAACGGCGTGACGGCCTTTGCTCCCGCGTCCATGACGCTGCCCTACAACGTGCTGGAAACGGCGTTCCGCACGGCGGTACGGCTGCACAGAGAGGCGCCGGAGGGCTGCGCCCGCCTGCTGGGCATCCAGATGGAGGGGCCGTTCTTCTCCGAGAAGAAAAAGGGCGCGCAGAACGCGGCGTATCTCCGGCTGCCGGATTACGAGGCCTTCGCGCGGCTGTACGATACCTCGGAGGGTCTGCTGTGCATCGTGGACGTGGCGCCGGAGCTGGCGGGAGCGGCGGACTTCGCCCGCCGTGCGGCGGAAAAGTGCACCGTGTCCGTGGCCCACACCGACGCATCCTATGAGGAATCCGCCGCCGTCTTCGACGCGGGCGCCTCCCATCTGACCCACCTCTATAACGCCATGCCCGCCATTCATCACCGCCGCCCCGGCCCCATCGGCGCGGCGTCCGAGCGGGAGCGCGTCACGGCGGAGCTGATCTGCGACGGGCATCACGTCCATCCCAGCGCCGTGCGTATGGCGTTCCGGCTGTTTCCCCACCGGATCTGCCTGATCTCCGACGCCCTGCGCTGCTGCGGGATGCCGGACGGGCCGTATACGCTGGGCGGGCAGGCTGTGTTCCTCTCCGGCGGCGTGGCGCGGCTGTCCGACGGGACCATCGCCGGCAGCGCCGCCAACCTGTACGACTGTATGCGTAACGCCGTGGCCTTCGGCATCCCCGCGGAGGAGGCGGTGCTGGCCGCCACCGCCATTCCCGCCCGGGCGCTCGGGCGCAGCGGCGAGGCAGGGGCCATTGCCGACGGGCTTCCGGCGGATTTTGTGGTGTGCGGTCCGGCGCTGGAGCGCCGCGCCGTGTATCTGAGAGGAAGACAACTGCAATCATATTAAGGGCAAAGTGCGGCGGCAGGCCGTTCATGATGAAGAACAGGCGGTACGATGCATCGTACCGCCTGTTCTTCATCCGGCGGTCAGGAGAGTGTTACCCGTATTTTGTTCACTCTGCACAGACAGCGGCAAAAAATCGTTAAGAAAAATTGCGGTCCTGCCCTTGCAACCCGTTTCGCTTCGTGCTATGATGATGCCGCTTCTCATCAGATTCCCTAAAAGGGCCGAAAAGCGTGAGAAAAACTGCCTGCTTTTTTCGATTAGGTATTGAAAAGTAGGATGAAAACGTGATATATTTTCCTTAAAATGGTATTCCTTTCCAGCGGCAGATGGGATTCTTTTCCAGATCGCTCCTCATTGTCCGGAGGAAGCCCCCTGCTTTGTCCATGCCTTGTGGGCAAAGCCCTCGGCCGGAATCGGGCCGAGCTGTAAATGATTTTTTGCGGACTGATGCATTTGCAACTGCATTCAGTCCCTTGGGCTGCTACCATAGATTGGCAAATTTTTCCGGAAGGGAGGCCGCTCGATGGCTTATATGCGTTTGGGCGATCTGCTGATCGCTGCCGGCGCCATTACCGAAGAACAGCTCCAGCATGCCCTGCAGGCACAGAAGCAGAGCGGCCGGCGGCTGGGCGACGTGCTCATTGACAGCGGCGTCATCACCCAGCGTCAGCTGATCGACGCCCTGCAGATGCAGCTGGGCGTGGACTATATCGACCTGACCCGCGTCTCCATCCCCGTGGAGCTGGCCAAGTATGTGCCCCGCACCATCGCCAGAAAATACTGCGTCGTGCCGGTAAAGCTGGTGAAGGACGAGCTGTATGTGGCGATGAGCGACCCTCTGGACTTCGTGGCTCAGGAGGAGCTGAAGGCCGCCTCCCGCAAGCAGATCATTCCCATGATCGCCACGCGGCGCGCCGTGGAGCAGGCCATCGCCACGCTGTACGGCAACGAGGGCACCGCCCGCGTCATCGAGGAGATGAAGCGGGAGGCCGGCGACAACAGTCCCGACATCGTGCCCGCCCAGATGGCCGCGGGGCAGGACACCGCCGATGCGGCGCCCACCATCCGGTTCGTCAACTCCCTGATCGAGCGGGCGTTTGCCGAGCGGGCCAGCGACATCCATCTGGAGCCGCAGGACGGCGAGATGGTGGTGCGGATGCGTATCGACGGCCTGCTCCACCGGATGCTCACCGTCCCCGCCAATTTGCAGGGCACGGTGATCTCCCGCCTGAAGATCATGGGCGGCATGAACATCTCCGAGCGCAAGCTCCCCCAGGACGGACGGGCCATGGTCCGCATCCACCAGCATGAGCTGGATCTGCGTATCTCCTCCATGCCCACCATCTACGGCGAGAAGATCGTGCTGCGCCTGCTGGACAAGTCCCGTCAGGACATCAGCAAGACCACCATCGGCCTGACCGGCGGCGACCTGCAAAAATACGACGCCCTGCTGAAAAACAGCTCCGGCGTGATCCTGATCGTGGGCCCCACCGGCTCCGGCAAATCCACCACCATGTGCGCCATGCTGCAGGAGCTTTGCAGCGAGGAGACCAACATCATGACACTGGAGGATCCCGTGGAGTATGACATCCCGGGCGCCTGCCAGTGCCAGATCAACGAGAAAACCGGCATGACCTTTGCCGCCGGTCTGCGGGCCATCCTGCGGCAGGATCCCGACATCATCTCCGTGGGCGAGATCCGCGACGGCGAGACGGGCTCCATTGCCATCCGCTCCGCCATCACCGGCCATCTGGTGCTGTCCACGCTGCACACCAACGACGCCGTCTCCGCCATCCCCCGTCTGGCGGACATCGGCGTGGAGCCGTATCTGGTGGCCAACGCCCTGCGGGGCGTCATCTCCCAGCGGCTGGTGCGGCGCATCTGTCCCCATTGCAGGAAGCCCTATCGCCCCAGCGGCGAGGAGCTGGATCTGCTGAAGCTGCCCGCCGATGCGGACATCACGCTCTATCGCGGCGAGGGCTGCCCCGAATGCCGCCACACCGGCTATCACGGCCGCCGCGCCGTGTTCGAGATCCTGACGGTCAACGACCGGCTGCGCCGTCTGATCAGTCAGGGCGCCGACTACGATACCCTGCTGAAGGCCGCCGCCGAGACCAAGGACTTCGTCTCCATGCGGGACAACTGCCGGACGCTGGTGCTGTCCGGCGAGACCACCGCCGCCGAGGCCGCCCGCGCCATCCACTCCACCATCGACTGAGGAGGACGCCATGCTGACATTGGACCAGATCATCGAGAGGGCCCTATCCATGCGAGCCTCCGACGTACACCTTGTGTGCGGGCTGCCGGTCAAATGCCGCATTGACGGTAACGTTACCAACCTGTCGGACGAGGTGCTGACGGCGGCGGACTGCGAGGCGCTGGCCCGCCAGCTGGCGGGCGGACGGTACGAGGAGATGGCCGCCATCGGCGAGCTGGACCTGGCCCGCACCCTGCCCCGCGGTGTGCGCGCCCGCGTAAATCTGTTCCGGCAGCAGGGCAGCGTTTCCGCCGCCATCCGGCTGCTGGCCGACCATATTCCCTCGCTGGAGGAGCTGTCGCTGCCCCCCGTGGTGGCGGAGCTGGCCTCCTACCGCAGCGGCATCGTGCTGGTGACGGGTGAGACGGGCTCCGGCAAGTCCACCACGCTGGCGGCGCTGCTGGACCGCATCAACCACACCCGCCACAGCCACATCATCACGCTGGAGGACCCCATCGAGTACGTCTACACCCCTGACCGGTGCATCGTGAACCAGCGGGAGATCGGCGCGGACACCCGCTCCTATGCCGACGGCCTGCGAGCCGTCCTGCGGGAGGATCCCGATGTGATCCTCATCGGCGAGATGCGGGATCTGAATACCATCGAGACGGCGCTGACCGCCGCCGAGACGGGCCATCTGGTGTTTGCCACGCTGCATACCGGCTCTGCATCCGACGCCGTGGACCGCGTGGTGAGCGTGTTTCCGGAGGGACAGCAGCAGCAGATCCGCTTGCAGCTGTCCACCACACTGCGGGCCGTGCTGTCCCAGCAGCTGCTGCCCAGACGGGCCAGCAGCGGGCGCATCGCCGCCTGCGAGATCATGCTGGTGACGGACGCCATCCGCAACCTCATCCGCGAGGGCAAGACCCCGCAGATCGACAGCTTTATCGCCATGAACGGGCGGGGCGGCAGCGTCACCATGGATCAGGCGCTGGCGCAGCTGGTGCAGAGCGGCGCCGTATCCTTCGACACCGCCCTCTCCTACGCCCGCGACCGTCAGGCGTTTCAGGCCTGCCGGACCTTCTGAATCCATCCGCAAGTGAGGTGACGCCCCCTTGACCACCTATAAGTACAAAGGCATCTCCGCCGACGGCGCCAAGGTATCCGGCGTCATCAAGGCATACGACGAGTTCGAGGCCGTCTCCCAGCTGCGGGAGACGTGCTCCGTGGTCACAAGGATCGAGGCCGTACCCGAGCAGACGGGCGGCAGCGTCCGGCTGGGCGCCCACCGCATCAAGGCACAGGAGCTGGCCATCCTCTGTTCCCAGTTCGCCATCATCCTGACCTCCGGCCTGCCCATCGTCCGGTGCGTGGAGATGGTGGCGGCGCAGGCCCGCACCCGCGAGGTGCAGCAGGTGCTGCGCCGTGTGGGCGAGGATGTGTCCGGCGGTTACAGTCTGGCCCAGAGCTTTTCCAACGCCGGCACGGCGTTCCCCGTCACATTCATCGAGACCATCCGCGCCGGCGAGCAGGCGGGCACGCTGGAGCTGTGCTTCCAGCGGCTCCACAAATACTACGACAAGTCCGCCAAGACCCACGCCAAGCTGGTGAGCACGCTGGTGTACCCCGTGCTGGTGCTGATCGTGGCAGCCATCGTGTTTCTCATCATCATGCTGTTCGCCGTGCCCATGTTCACCGCCACCTTTGCGGAGATGGGCAGCGAGCTGCCCGGCATCACCAAGGGCCTGATGGCGGTATCCGGCTTCTTCCGGCACTACTGGTGGACGCTGCTGCTGGCGGCGCTGGCCATCGGCATCGTGCGGCTGCTGCTGCGCCGCAGCGAGAGCGGCCGGCTGTGGCTGGCGGCGGGGAAGCTGAAGCGCTCCCCGCTGAGGCGGCTGCACCAGATGAGCGCCGCGTCCCAGTTCGCCGCCACCATGGCCACTATGCTCACCGCCGGTCTGCCGGTGACGCGGAGTCTGGAGGTGACGGCGGGGGTCGTCAGCAACGACCTGTTCGCCGACGCGGTGCGCCGCGTGCGGCAGGGCGTGGAGCAGGGCCGCGAGCTGGCCGACTGTATGCTGGCAGATCCCACGTTTCCCCGTCTGCTGACGGAGATGACGGGCGTGGGCGAGCGGTCCGGCAATCTGGAGCAGACCCTGACGGTCATCGGCGACTACTTCGACAACGAGGTAAGCGTCATGACACAGCGGCTGCTGTCCCTGCTGGAGCCGGCCATCACCATCGCGCTGGCCATTATCACGGTGGTGCTGCTGCTGGCGGTGTATCTGCCCATGTTCACCATGTACGGCAGCATCCTATAATGCGTTGTATCCCGCCTTCCCTCAACCCTAATGCAGGCGGTTACATAAAAATATACAGACAAACAAAGGAGAAATGAATCATGATTTCCAAGCTGCTCAAGAAGAATGAAAAAGGCTTCACCCTGATGGAGATGCTGATCGTCGTGGCCATCATCGCCGTGCTGGTCGCCATCGCCATCCCCACCTTCAACAGCTCCCTGAACAAGGCCAAGGTCGCCACCGATCAGGCCAACATCCGTTCCGGCTATGCTTCCGCCATGGTGCAGGTTCTGGCCGGTGATATGGCTGAGCCCACCGATGGCGCTGTGTACTACCTGCTGAAGGACGGCTCTGTTGCCGCCGCTAACGCCGGTGCCGCTCCCACCAATGCTTACCAGTGCCAGGGCACTCCTTCCGGTACCGTTGAGATCGCCGGCCAGAATGTGACTGCCTGGGCCAAGGGCAACTACGTCACCTACACCTATGGCAAGACCGTGACTGGCGAAACCAGCACCTTCACCTTCAACATTGGTCACTCTGCAACCTGATTTCGCTTGACCTTTTTGCAACCCATGCACATACACCTGATCTCGCACCGGAGGAGCCGAGGGGTTGCGGCTCCTCCGGTGCGGGTACGACCCTTTGAAAGGAGAACGCCATGCTGTACCTGTCCGTCGGGCTGACCGTCTATTGCTGCGCCGTGGCGGCGCTGCTGGGCGCGTGCATGGGCAGCTTCCTCAACTGCATGGCGTGGCGGGTGGTGCATGGGGAGTCCGTGGTGCACGGGCGGTCCCACTGCGACGTGTGCGGCCATGTGCTGACGGCGGGGGATCTCATCCCTGTGGTGAGCTATGTCCTGCACAAGGGGCGCTGCCGCTGGTGCGGCGCGCGGCTGGACGCCCGCCATATGTGGGCCGAGATCGGCGCTGCCGCGGTGTATGTGGCGGTGCTGCTGCGGTATGATATTTCGCTCCAAATGCTTGAAGCGCTGCTGTTTGCCAGCGTTCTGCTGGCCTGCGCCTTCGCGGATCTGGAGGGGTATATCATTCCCGACCGGTTTTTGCTGGCCGGTGCGGTGATGCGCGTTCCCTTTTTCTTTTTGCTGCCCGATGGGAAGGGGCAGCTCCTTGACGCCCTGCTGGGCGGTGTGGCCGTGGGCGGCGGGCTGCTGCTGATCGTGCTGGGGTACGAGAGGCTGCGGCGGGTCGACGCCATGGGCGGCGGCGACATCAAGCTGCTGGCGCTGACCGGCCTGTATCTGGGCTGGAAGGGCAATCTGCTGTGCCTGCTGCTGGCGTGCGTGCTGGGCATCGTGTTCGCGCTGGCCACCCAGAAGCGGCGGGCGGCGCAGGAGGACGGCAGGCTCATTCCGTGGGGGCCGTCCATCGCGGCGGCGGCCCTTGTGACGCTGCTGTGGGGCGACGGCGTGATCGCCGCCTATCTGAGTCTTTTCTGAAAGCGAGGTATCCGCCTATGGCCGGAAATATCGTCTCCTTTGATATCGGCTCCGCGCAGGTCAAGCTGGTATGGCTGGCAGGCGGCGCGTGCAGAGCCGCGGCGGCCGCCCCCGTCCCCGATGGACTGGTGCGGGGCGGGACCATCGTCTCCATGGACGCCATGGCCGACTTTCTCCACCAGATGGCCCGGGAGCACGGGCTGCCCCGCAGCGCGGCGGCGGCCGTGGTGCTGCCGCCGCCGCTGGTGTTCACCCGCATCACCGAGCTGCCGCCCATGACGGAGGGGCAGCTGACGTACAACCTGCCCTTTGAGTTCAAGGACTATCTGACGCAGGAGAAAAACCGCTACTACTTCGACTACGCCGTGCAGGAGCTGGTGCGGGATGAGGACGGCGGTGTAAAGCGGATGAAGCTGTTCGCCTGCGCCGCGCTGAAGGACACCATTGAATCCTATCGCAATATGTTCACCCGCGCGGGCTTCCGGATGAAGCTGGCGCTGCCGGAGGAGGCGGCCTACGCCGCGGTGCTGACGGACTATGTGGCCCGCAGGCAGCCGGAGAGCGGCGACTACTGTCTGGTGGACGTGGGCCACACAGGCATCCGTATGTACATCCTGCGGGACGGGCAGTTCGTCACCCGCCGCGTCATCGATCTGGGAATGCGGGACCTGATCCGCTCCATCTCCCAGCGGCAGGGCGTGGACGAGCACATCGCGCTGGCCCACATGCTGTCTGACTACGAGGGAGCCATGTCCGAGCCGGAGAGTCTGGACCTGTATCACCGGATGGCCGCCGAGATCACCAAGGCCGTCAATTTCTATAACTACAACAACCGTCAGCAGGCGCTGCGCCGCGTGTATCTCTGCGGCGGCGGCGCGGCGGTGGCACACATCCGCGACGCCATCCGGCAGGTCGCCGAGCTGGAGGTCTCTCCGGCGGCGGAGCTGCTGCCCCCGCTGGAGGGGGCGGAGGCCCCGTGGCGCCTTGTCCGCGCTTTGGGCGGCGCTTTGCAGGAATAAGGAGGCTTTGCTATGAAAATCGACAGGAGCGGCAAGAGCCTTTCCGCCAGAGCGCCGAAATATCCCAGCAAGCGCACGGTGAATCTGGCCCAGCATGAGTCCCATTCCCGCCGGACGCTGACGCTGTCGCTGGGACTGGCGCTGATCGTGCTGCTGTCCTTCTGCGTGGCCAATTTCGGCGTGCTGCGGCAGCTGGACCGGCAGCGGGACGCCGAGCAGGCGTACAGCGCCGTACATAGTCAATACACCCAGATGCAGCAGGCGCTGGCCGGCTACGACGATGTGGAATTGCAGTACCGCACCTATTCCCGCACATGGATGCAGGCGGAGGAGTCCCCCTTCTATGTGCCGGTGGACCGGCTGGAGGTGCTGGATCTTTTGCAGACGTATCTGATGCCCTACGGCACGGTGAACCGCGTGCTGGTGCAGGAGGACGTGGCCATCGTCACCATGTCCGGCATGGATCTGGAGCAGATCTCCGCCATGTTCCAGCGGCTGCAGCTTCAGCCCATCGTCAAGAGCGCCACGCTGACGCTGGCCGCCACGCCCCGCACCGACCGCAGCGAAAAGCTGGACTTCTCCATTACCATCACGCTCCAGCCCGCTGACAAGGAGGCTGCCGCATGAAACACGTTTTTACCACGCGGGAAAAGGTGCTGCTGGTGATCCTGGCGGTGCTGCTGATCGCCGTGGGCTACTGGAAGCTCATCCTGACCCCCATCAACGACTCCATCGCCCAGCTCCAGTCCCAGACCAGCTCCGAGCAGGACGCCATGCTGCAAAGCACCGCGCAGCTGGCCCGCCTGCAGCAGATGAAGCGGGAGCTGGAGACGCTGCTGGCCGACCCTGACGCCAAGCCGCTGCCCGCCTACGACAACGCGGAGCAGCTGCTGGTGGAGCTGAATACCATTCTCTCCGGCGCCGTGGAGTATACGCTGAATTTTGCCTCCACCTACCCGCTGGAGGAGGGCAGCAGCATCGTCTGCCGCCCCATCTCACTGGTGTTCACCGCGTCCACCTATGAGGGTGCGCGCGCCGTGCTGGACGCGCTGCACGGCAGCGACTACGTCAATCAGATCTCCGACCTGACCATGGATCTGGACGCCCGCAGCGGTATCCAGACCACCCTTACCATCACCTATTTCGAGCTGCAGGGCTCCGGCAGCGCGTCCTGACCCGCGCCGCCGGAGGCTCCTGTTCAGCTCCTGCGTTCAGGAGCAGAGCATGACTCGTATCACACACCCCAAAACCACATATCCGCGGAAAAGAACGGCAAATTCCGGCTTTACCATGGTCGAGCTGCTGGCGGTGGTCGCCATCCTCGCCCTGCTGAGCCTTATTGCCGTTTTTTCATTGACCAGACTGCGCCTCGACCTGCGCCAGCGGGAGCTGGACAGCAAGGCGGAGCTGATCTATGTGGCCGCCCAGAACCAGATGGCGGAGCTGAAGGCTGCCGGCTGGGAGGGCCGCTACCAGAAGGGCTCCGAGGGCGTGACCGCTATGGATTTCCCGCCCTCCGACGCGGACGAGGACTCCCAGAGCACCCAGTTCTGCTATGTGCTGGCCAATACCGGCGCGGAGAAGGAGACGACGGCGGCGCTGGCCGTGCTGCCTGCCTCCGCCGTGGACGCGGAGCTGTGGAGCGGCTGCTGGTGCATCGAGTACGCCCCTGACAGCGGCAGCGTCTACGCGGTGTTTTACAGCCCCGATACGCTGCCGGACGCCGCCTCCTTCGACGATTACCGCAGCTTCCAGTACCGCCGCCGCATGGGCGCGAGGGTGGGCTACTACGGCGGCGACATCGCCCAGACCATGCAGACCGGTACCCTGCAGCCCTCGCTCACCATCGAGAACGCGGAGAAGCTCATCGCCACGTTCTACTGCAACCGGCCCACCGAGCAGCCCATCACCCTGACCATCCAGCTGTCCGACGGGAGCCGTACCTATACCCGCACGGTGCCCCAGGCCCAGCTGAACCAGCTGGGCAGCCGCCTGTACCGCTATACCTGGGTGCTGGACGATCTGACCCGCGAGAGCACGCGGTTCTATGCCCAGACCGAGGGCAAACTCACCTGCGGCACGGCGCTGACCGTCACCCTCACCGCCAGCAGCGACGACCCGCTGGTGGACCAGGTATCCGTGTCCGCCGTGACCAACAGCCTGTTCGATGACCGCAGCGGCTACGGCGTGGGCCGTGAAACGGCGCTGCTGGCCTATGGGCGGCATCTGGCCAATCTGGACGCCTCGTCCCATGTGACGGACGCCGTTACCGCCGCCATGCAGATCAGCGATATCTCCTTTCTGGACGATACCGCCAACGAAAAGGACTGGTACTCCTACTACGGGCCGTCCTTCACTCCTATTACCAACAGCGCTCTGCGGCGCTATACCGGTCTGTCCCGGACGCAGGAGGGCGCCCCTGTGCGCTCCGCTATCTACGGGCTGAACGTCGCCTCATCGGCGGCAGTGCCCGATGTGGGGCTGTTCGCCACCTTTACCGGCAGCATCGACAACACGACCCTCACCGGGGTGCAGGCCAGCAGCACCGGCGGCTATGCCGGCGCGCTCATCGGCCGCACCGGCGGCGCGGTGACGCTGGAGAGCTGCGCGGTGTACCTCAACGCCCGGCGCGGCGACCTGAACGGTCTTTCCGCAGCCTCCCCCGCCGACGTGCCCGCCCGCATCCGCGGCGCACGGGCCGGCGGGCTGGTGGGCGGCGCCGGCGGCGCGCTCACCGTCCGCAGCAGCTTCGCAGCCACCACCGTCGGCGGCACCTCCGCCGCAGGCGGGCTGGTGGGCTATGCCGGAGGGCAGGTGTCCCTGTCCCGCTCCTATGCCGACTGCTACCTGACGGCTCCCGCCACCGGCGGGCTGGTGGGCAGCGCCGCGGCGGGAGCCGACGCCACGCTGGTCAGCTGCTACGCCGCGGGCTATCAGACCGCCGCCGGGCAGGCTGCCGGTCTGGTGAACGGCACGCTGTCACGCGCCGCGTCCTGTTACAGCGCGTGCAGCTTCTACGGCACAGGCACGGTATATCTCACCGCCGTGGCGGCGCAGCACGCGGCCGCCTCCGTGGAAAACGTCTTCTATCTCCGGAGCGACCTGTCCGGCTCCTACCGTCAGCTGGACGGCACGGAGGGCAGGACCTACGAGGAGATGGGCGATGATGCTTTCCTGCGTGCCATGAATACGCTGTCCTCCGGTGCGTTCACCGCACCCTCCGGCAGCGACAGCCACCCCTACAACCTGCTGAATCAGGGTCTGAGCACCTACTCCTATCCCCGTCTGACGGCGCTGGAGCATTACGGCGACTGGCAGGCGGAGTTCGAGTCCGATGCGCTGGTGTACTACGAGGCTTACCGCGACGGCACCTACGGCTTCTTCGGCGGCAACGCAGACAGTCTTCGCAAGGACGGCGTCATCGTAGGCGACGGCTATGCCGTGGCGCTGTCCCAGCCGCCTGCGGCGGACTGGAGCCTGTCCGTCTCCTGCGGCGGTGAAACGCTCACGCTGGATGCCGGCAGCACCCGCTATCGCGCCGTGGCCAACGGAGAGGCGTACTATCTGTTCCCCGTGTCCTTCTCGCTGAACGCCACTGCGCCCGCCGGTACGGAGGCTGCCTTCCGGCAGGCCATCGCCGTGGGCGGCCGGACCTATTCCTTCAACCCCTTCTTTGCCAAGACCGTCGCCGCCGGTGACGGCACGCCGGACACGATCTGCCTGCGGACGGCGCGGCATCTCTACGCCATGAGCCGGTACTACGGCAGCTATGCCGCCGCTACCGCCGACAGCACGTTCCTGCAGGAGCGGGACATTGATTACGTCACCTACGACTGGACCGGCTACACCCCCTACGCCGCCGTCAAGCAGCAGACGCCCATTGACGGCGCCGGCGGCTTCCTGGCGGCGTATGACGGCGGCAGGCATACCGTCAGCGGCGTTTCCATCGTCTCCGGCACCGGCAGCAGCGTGGGGCTGTTTGCCACCGTGGCCCGCAGCGGTCAGGTGCGCGATCTCACCGTGCTGGGGCAGTATCAGGAGGCGGTGCGCCTGACCAGACGGCTGGACGGCAGCGCCGTTCAGGTCTATGCCGGTGTGCTGGCTGGGCGGAACTATGGCATTATCGCCAACTGCGCCGCCTCCGGCTACGGCTTCAAGGGCGTCTCCGACGGCCATGATTACGGGCTGGTGGCCTATAATTACAGCACGCTCTATGTCGGCGGGCTGGTGGGCGGCAGCTTTGCCAGCGGCAGCTCCCGCAACGGCACGCTGGGCATTTTCTCCAGTGAATCCAACTGCCCCGACGTCACCGTTTCCGCCTACAACGCCTCGGTCTATGCCGGCGGTCTGGCCGGTACCAACAGCGGCGGCACCATCCAGTCCTCCTACGCCGTGGGCTCGCTGTACGCCAAGGATGTCAGCAACAGCACCGTGCTGCTGGGCGGCCTTACCGGCGACAACAGCGGCGGCGTCCTGCGCTACTGTTACAGCGCTGCGGCTCTGACCGCCGCCGGTGAGGCGCAGGTCTACGGCCTGACCCGTCTGGGCGGCAGCAGCATGGAATGCTACTACCTCAACGGCGGCACGTATTCCTATCGGGATAAGCTTTATGCCTACAATACCGCCGCCAGCAGCTTCAGCGCCAACGCAGCGGGGCGGCCCATTACCGGCGCGGAGCTGGAAAAGCTGCGGCTGTCCGGCTTCTCGCAGGCCGCCGTCACCCGCTATGACGGTGTGGACAGCTACCCGTACCCCGCCGTGGTACGGGGCGAGGGCAGTCTCGTAACTCACTACGGCCACTGGCCCACGCTGGAGCACATCGGCACGCTGGGCGTGTTCTACTGGGAGTACGAATCCGGCGGCAGCACCGGCTACCACCTGAGCTATGTGGGCACCGACAACGGCAGCCCCATCTCCGGCAGCTCTCTGTGTACCCAGCACAACGACGGCGGCGCCGTGACCCGCTATGGCTACGGCTACTTCTACAAGAACGATACCGTCACCTCCGCCGCGGATATCGCGTGGACCCACGACAACTGCAAGACCGGCTCCCGCCGCGGTGAGGTGGAGCAGGCGCTGGCGGCCCAGATGAAGGGCTACTCCTTCGTGGCCTATGAGACCGGCTGGGCGGGCACAACGGAGGACGCCATGTTCCTGACCAACGCCAACGTCAACAGCCAGTGGACGTTGGTTTACGACGGCAACACCTATACCTATTCCGTCTGCCCGTTCTTTGCCGACGCCATCACGCTGGTCAGCGTCAGCATCGGCGCGAGCACCATCCCCTCCGGCAGCGCCGTACCCGGCGCGGCGGAGGACAGCGCCTATCAGATCCGCTCCGTGGCGCAGCTCCAGAACATCAACTGGAACTATGAGACGCGCAGCGCTGCCACGTCCATCACCGCCGACGTGCAGACGGTCCCCAGCGGCACAGCATGGAGCAGCTATCCCTATCTGGTCCGATACCGGCCCACGAATACCGCCAACACCACCAACAGCGGCTGGAGCGAGTGGCGCGACGCGCAGGTGACGCTGATCTCCGCCAGCGGCGAGGATCTGTGCTGGCGGCAGACCCACGATGTGGACGCCTACGCCGAGGCAGGCAATACCGTAAAGGCTTTCACCCCCATCGGCAGCTTCCACGACCTGATGGAGCTTGGCTCCGACAAATCCAAGCCCTTTACGGCCTTCTTTGCGGGGCGCTATGACGGGCAGGCCTATACCATCCGGAACATCGAGATCCACAGCGCGTCCCAGTGCGTGGGGCTGTTCGGCATCACCGCCGGCGCTCAGCTGAAGGACATTATCATGTATTCCGACAAGAACAGCGTCATCGAGGGGAAGGCCGACGGCAAGAACTGGTACGCGCTGGGCGGTTTGGCGGGGTTTGCCGGAAGCCGCGATAAGAGCACCAGTGCCTTCACCAACTGCTCCGTCTCCGGCTACACCATTCAGGACAACCGCGAGAGCTATCCGGGCTGGGGCGGCGGCTGTGTGGGCGGTCTGGTGGGCGCCACCAACATGAACATCACCGGCTGCACCGCCGCGGCGGACATCATCCTGAACGTCGCCTACGACCACACCTATACCAACCTCCGCGTCGGCGGTATCGCCGGTGTGTGCCGCGCCACGCTGGACAAGTGCTACGCCGGCGGATCCATCACCAGCACCTCCACCGCGCCCCACACCTCCAGTCCCGACAAGGGCACCAACATCTGGGCCGGCGGGCTGGTGGGCGGCATCATGCTGCGCTATCAGGGCGGCTTCTCCACGCTGGTGGGCGCGGCCAGCAACGAGCTGCTGGTGCAGAACAGCTACAGCTTCGTGAGGATGCCCGCCAGCGGCTCCAAGCTCATCCGCACCTCCCACGCCATCGCCTCCAACGGCGAGATGCAGGCCTCCGCCTTCGGCACCGTGACCAACCCCAACGCGGTCATCAAGAACTGCTATGCGCTGGCCGATACCGTGGGCAATACCGACGACTATCAGAACAACCGCGATCGCACCGGCTGGACGGGCGGCGTGGATCTCAACGCCATGACCGGCGCCGGTAAGGCCTCCCGCCCCAGCACCCTCTATAACAACGGGCGCTCTCCCTACATCTCCTACGCGCAGATGCAGACAGACCTGCGGGATTGGCTGAACAGCGGCATCGCCGACGCGCCGTACTTCGATGCGGTGACGGTGGAGGAGAACGGCGCCCGCATCGACGGCAAGTACAGCTTCCCCGGGGCGGACGCCCAGCGGCTGAACGGGCTGAACTACCCGTTCCCCACCATCCTGACCCAGCAGGACGCCTATGACCGCACGGTCTGCGTCCACTACGGCGCGTGGCCCATGTACGGTCTGTACTGGGAGAGCGCCAGCACCGTGCTGGATCTCTTTGCCGACCGCGGCGGCAGCGGCAGCCTGCCCTCCCTGACGGTGGCTCTCTATCCGGAGAGCAGCGCCATCAGCACCGGCTCCATGCCGGACATCACCTTCTGGAACGAGGACGGCAGCGAGGCGGACGGCTCCCTGATCGGCGCTGCCTCCGTGGTGCGCTACGACGCCGCGCAGGGCTGCTGGCTGGTGACGTTCACCGCCTCCGGCACAGGGAACGAGGGCGTGGTCATTGCCCGCGCCGCCATCAGCGGCTTTACCGCGCAGCTCACCATCCGCGTGGGCGCGGTGCTGGAGCTGTCCAATGACAAGCCCAACGGCCTTACCGTGTACTACGGCGGTCCGGCGGAGACGGTGACGCTGTCTCTGCGGGACAGCAGGGGCGTACCCGTCACGGCCGACGCCGCGCAGGGCCAGCTGATCACGTGGGCCGTCTCCGCGGAGCAGCTGGCTGACGGCACGGCCATCGTGGAGTGCAGCAAGGACGACATTCAGTCTGTTGCCGGCAAGGCGGGCGCCTTTACCTTGCCGGTGAAGGCCTTCGCCGCAGGCGACTCCTCCATCACCGTGACGTGTACCTACATCTATCTGGAAAACGGCGCACAGAAGAGCATCGCCGCCTCCACGCTTCTGAGCGCCCGCTCCGTCCGCGATGCGGTGGGGCTGGTGTACGACGTGCAGGAGGACACGGCGCTGCATACCGCCGTTACCGGCGTATACCTGCCCTACACGGGCGCGCCGGAGAGCACGGACGGCAGCGGCGTCACCGCGCCGGCGTTCGACCGGCAGGCCGGCGGGCTGTACCTGTTTGCCGGCAAGGGCTACACCGAGCTCAGCGACTTCTACGTGGACTTCTCCGGCCTGACGGCCACGGACAGCGCGGGCGATCCGGCGGATGACTGGACCATCCGCGTCGGCGACGTGACGGAGGCGGACGACTGCCGCTTCCGGCGGCTGACCGTAGAGATGGGTGAGCCGCGGCGGCTGACCCTCCGCGGCACAGTGCTCCTGACGCGGGACGGCGCCACCTACCGGCTGCCGCTGACAGACTACGGCTGCGGCACAGACCCCGAGACACCCACGACATGATGAAAGGCAGGTGACCTCCATGGACGCGCTGCGCCGAAAACTCAATGATCAGCGGGGCGTATCCCTGCTGATGGCCCTACTGCTGATGCTGGTGTCGCTGACAGTCAGCGCCGTGGTGATCGCGGCGGCCTCCGGCGCCGTCTCCTCTCTGCAAACCGACAGAGCGCAGGAGCAGGCGGCCCTGACCGTCACCTCCGCCGCGGAGCTGATCCGCAGCAGCTTCCTGTCGGAGGATATGAAGTACACCGTTACCGCTACCGCTTACGAATATACCTACTACCCCAGCCGGAACTACACGGATGAGGTCAGCACACCGATCTCCGCCGATGCGGCGTTCAGCGGCTTCGCCAACTACGCCGTCGAGCAGCTCCGCAAAAGCCAGACGGTGCTGCCGCGGGTCTATACCCTGCACCTGGACGACCAGCGCATCAGCGACGTGCAGGTGACGCTGTCCATGCGCTATGAGGCGCTGAGCAGCGGCCAATACAGCTATGTGCTGACGGCGGCGCTGGAGAGTCTGGACGAGGACGCCCCCTACCGCATGACGCTGGTGATGCCCAGCACGGTGGACGAGTCTGAGCCCATCACATCCACCCGCTGGGACTGGACGGCGCGGGACTACTGCAAAACCACCGTCATCACCACTGCCGTCCACTGGACGGACGGCGGCACCATCCAGCGAAAGGAGGGCGCATGATGAAAAAGCTCCGCTCCCGCAGAGGCGAGACGCTGGTGGAAACGCTGGTGTCCCTGCTGATCGTGGTGCTGTGTCTGTCGTTTCTGGCCACGGCCATCGTCACTGCCGCCCGGATCAATGCCGGCGCGCGGGACACGGACGTGTCCGTGCGGTACGGCAGCGGCACCTCCGCCCCCCAGACGGTGACGGTGACGCCAAGAGGCATCTACGCCGGAGACGCCGGCTTCACGGAGACGGTGACGCTCCACACCACGGACAACGGCTACCGCTACTACACCACAGATTGACGGCGACAGGAGGTGACTGCCGGTGAAACAGAAGAAGCAGGCCGGCATGACGCTGGTGGAGCTGCTGTGCGCGCTGGCGGTTTTGCTGCTGGTCAGCGCCTGCATGGTGCTGGGCGTGTCGCTGGCGGTGAAAAGCTATGAGCGCTCCGTCACCCACTCCGAGGCGCAGGTCCTCTGCTCCACCCTGCAGGCCACCGTCAGCGATGAGCTGCGCTATTCCGGCACGCTGTATTACCGCGAGGGCCGGCTGGTGGGCTTTTTCAGCCAGGACCACGGCGGCGAGGAGGCGCAGGACGGCTTTCAAGCCGACGAGAACGGCCATATCCTGCTGGGCGGCGTCAAGCTCCTGCCTAAGAAGGCTTACCCCCACGGAATGCGGGCGACGGTGGACCTCACCGGCTATGATGCGGCGGAGCGCATCTTCTCCGTCACTGTCACCGTTACGGACCGCAGCGGCGGCGAGCTGGCCAAGGCCGCCTTTCAGGTGGAGAAGCTCAACGCCTCCGACAGTGTGACCCTTTCCTGACATCGAAAAAAGAGGGCCGTATGCATGGCATACGGCCCTCTTTTTCACTTTTCGCCGTTCTCCGCCACCCAGCCTCGGACGTATTCTACAAAGCGGCGGGTGGAGGCGGACAGCGCCTTTTCATCCTTCACCGCGATGCCGATGTTGCGGTAAAACGTCATGGGCGGGCGGCAGGCTGCCACGGGGTAGGGGCTGTGCCGCGCCATCAGCTCCGGCAGCAGGCTGATACCCAGGCCCTTGGACACCATGGCCAGAATGGTCCGGTCCTCCCGAGCCTTGTAGCGCACGTTGGGCCGCACCCCCATCTCATCGAAGGCGGCGCGGATCTCGTAGTCCTCGCCCTCCTCCAGCTGGATGAACGGCTCTGTGGCCAGCGACGATGCCGGGAACGGGCTCCTGCCCGCCAGCGGGTGGTCGCAGGGCACGATGACCTGCAGCTCATCCCGATGCAGGGCGTAGGTCTGCAAATGCTTCACCGACGGCAATCGCAGGAAGCCGCAGTCCACCGTGCCCTTGAGGATCCACTCCTCCACCTGCTCATAGAAGTCGCTGGTGACCACCTCAAACTCGATGTTGGGATATCGCTCCCCGAAGCTCTTAAGAATGGAGGGCAGCCACTGGGCGGACACGCTGGAGAAGGTGGCCACCTTCACAAGGCCTGCGTCCATGCCCTTCAGGCTGGCCGCCGACTGCATCAGCGCATGGTGGGCCGCGCAGAGCTTTTCGATCTGGGGCAGCAGCGCCCGCCCGTCCGCCGTCAGCACCACGCCGCCGCGGTTGCGGCTGAGCAGGGTGACGCCCAGCTCCTCCTCCAGCGACTGCACCGCGTGGCTCACGCCGGACTGGGTAAAGTTCATGGCCTCCGCCGCCTTGGAGAAGTTGCCGCAGGCCGCCGTTTTCAGGAACATCTGATATTTGGATATGCTCATACCGCACCTCGTTTCTCCCGCCATTCTATCATACATTTGCTCATAGTTGCAAGTACAATTATGCGTTTTACAAATAAAGATGTCTGTGCTATACTTCCTATTGTCGACAAGGAAATCTGAGAATACATGGAGGTAACGAATTATGGCACTGGTAACGAAGACGATCCGCTGCGCTGTGTGCGGCAGCAGCGATGTAGCATACGATGGGAAGACCTATCACTGCGCTTCCTGCGGCACGGACAGCGAATTTCCCATGTCCGCCGCCGATCTGGCCGCGGTGAACCGCATTCTCGCCCTGGGCGGCAGCAGCGAGGAGCTGACCCGCCTGCGCCGGCAGTACAAGAATCTGGACATCGCCAGCTGGGACAGCGAGAACCGCCTGCAGGTCAAGTAAAGCTCCCTCACAGGACTTGTCTTTTCCTAAGGAAGCTCCCCCACCTCTCTCACAATGTGCTTTGCACGGGGCGTTTTTCCTTCACCCGTGTCCGGCCCACGCCGGACACGGGCTTTTTTGCGAATAAAGGACGGTCACCCCGTCTCCCTGCGGAGCCGGTATGACCGTCCCTTTCTCATGTCTCCTGCACGATGCAGTCTGCATCCAATTCCGCCCGCACGCCGCCCACGTTGTCCAGCAGCGTGGTGTTGCCGTAGAAGGTGCAGCTGCGGAGCCGCAGGGTCATCCAGTCGCCGGGTATCTCCACCAGCTGTACGGCGGTATCGTTGCGGACAAAGCTGCCGTTGTTGACATCGCTGCTCCAGGAGCTGCTGCCGTTGGTGTCGATGCACAGGGCCACGCCGTTGCGGCTGAACTCAGACCTTTGCACCCAGATCCAGCCGTTGTCCGCCGCCAGCGCACCTACATCCCAACCGCTGATCCAGCAGCGCCGCAGATAGGTGGGGGCGCGGGCCGTCACGCCGGTGCCGCCCTGCCCGAGGAAGCGGCACTCCTGCAGGGAAACGTGCATATCCACCTCCATGCTCTCCGGCAGGCACTCCACCGTCACCGGCGCGGTAAAGGTGGTTCCGTCCGCGTGGGCCTGCAGCTGCACCGCCCGCCGGATGTGCAGCGGCTCGTCATAGGTGGCGGCCGGCAGCAGCACGGTCACGTCCGTCTCGGCGCTGACCTCCTCGGTGAGGCGGTCCAGCAGGGCCTGCAGCTCCGCTGTCGTGGTCAGGGGGATATCCTCCCAGCTATAGGTCGCGGCGGGCTGCTCCTGACACTCCACCACCTGCCGCAGGGTGATCTCATCCCCGTTTTTCATGTACAGCGTCCAGATGATGTCGTTATAGGTGCAGCTGCTGTCGATCTGGTGCTCGTGGGCAAACAGCGCCCCTGCGTCGGCGTAGCTCTGCGTCTCCTCGTAGATGATGCAGGAGGCGCTGCCCTCCGCCGGTACGGCCACCACGGTATGGCGGTCCACCAGCGCCGCAAAGGCATCCCGCGCGTCAAGGCGGCTGTCCTCTGCGTCCTCGGCAAAGACGCACAGCGGGCTGGTCCCCGGCGCCCCCGCCGGCTGCATCAGCCGCCGGTGGCTGGCCGGAAGGGCGCCGCCGTCCGGCTGGGGACTGAAGCAGGCAAACACATGGTACAGCCGCCCGTCCGCCCCCTCATACCATGTCTGGCAGAAATCCGCCTCCATCGCGCCATCCAGACCCTGCGGCTCCGACACCTCCGGCGTATCCGGCGGCGGGGCCGGAAGGGGCTGCGCGGCCCACAGCACAGCGGCTGCCAGCGCCGCCGCGCCGCCGCAGAGCCACGCGGTACGCCGCCGCTTCCTGCCGGTGCGGGGCGGCGCCATGGGCCGCCGCTCCACCTGACTGGCGGTGCAGCAGGGGCAAAACGCTGCGTCCGGCGGCAGCGCCGCCCCGCAGCTCATACATTTCTTTGTCTTCTCCACAATATCCTCACAATGCATCCCGCAGCTCCAGTACCGTTCGGAACCGCTGGTCCGGATTCATCATCGTGCAGCGGCGGACGATCCGCCCCGCATGGCCCGCCGCCAGCCGGCGGGAGGGGTGCTGCCCCGTCAGCATCACGTTCAGCAGCACGCCCAGCGAATAGATGTCCGCCCGCCCGTCGGTCTGGGACAGGCCGAACTGCTCCGGCGCGGCGTAGCCCGTGGTGCCGAGGATCACCGTGTCCGCCGGACAGGTGGGCTTGATGATGCGGGAGGCGTCAAAGTCGATGAGCACTGCGTCGCCGCCCCGCAGGATCACATTGCTCTCCTTCACGTCGCGGTGCACCGCGCCCATGCTGTGCAGCACCCACAGTGCCGCGCAGATGTCCTCCGTCACCTTCTTTGCCTCGGCCCAGTCCAGCAGGCCGCCCTCCAGCAGGTACAGCAGCGTGTCGCCCTGCACATACTCCTCCAGCACGGCCACGCGGCCGTTGGACGCTGCCACCTCCTCCACCCGCGGCAGATGAGGGCAGTCCACCGTCAGCAGCCGCTGGTACACCTCGGCGCTGCCGTCGAAGCAGCGGAACACATACCGCTTCCCCGTGGTCCGGTGGCGCAGCAGCGTCACGGTGCCGCGCGCGCCGCGCTTGAGCACCTTGATCTCGTCAAAATATTGCGCCGCCGCCCGCAGCAGCTCCTGATACATAGCCGTCCCCCCCCTGTTTTCCTCCAGTATAGTCAAAAAAAGCGGCCCTGTAAAGCATTGGCGGCCCTTTTCGGGAAAAAGATGCCCACCCTATGCAGCCCGCATATTGTTTTTCCGCCGGCGGGCGGCTACAATAGAAGCAACGACAAGCAAAGGGGTATGTGGCATGAAACACAAGAACACCGGCGCGCTCTTGCAGGAGCTGATGGAATCCAACGATCTGGACCGCGTCCTGTCGGACAATACCAGCACCTTTCGGGAGGGGAGCCTGCCGGAGACGCTGCAGGAGCTGTTTGACCGGCGGGCGCTGACAAAATCCTCGCTGGCCAAGGAGTCCGGCATCAGCGAGGTCTATCTGCATCAGGTCTTTTCCGGACGGCGCTCCCCGTCCCGGAACCGGCTGCTGTGCCTGTGCTTCGGCCTGCGGGTCGATATAGAGGAGGCGCAGACGCTCTTACAGGCGGGACACTACGCGCCGCTGTATCCGCGGGACCGGCGGGACGCCATCCTCATCTACGGTCTGAGCCATGGTCTGACGCTGGCGGAGATCAACGACGCGCTGTTCACCGCCAACGCGGAGACGCTGTGCTGACGCCGCTCCGTCCCGCATCTTATTTTCCGCAGAGCAAGCAGAAGCACCAGCCAAAAGGCCGGTGCTTCTGCCGTTCTCTATCGTCGCCCGCTTGGGAGGACTCTTACAGGAGGGAGTAGTTGACGATCAGGCCGGCAAACACGATGGACACCATGCTCAGCAGCTTGATGAGGATGTTGATGGCGGGGCCGGAGGTGTCCTTGAAGGGATCGCCCACGGTGTCGCCCACAACGCCGGCCTTGTGGCACTCGCTGCCCTTACCGCCGAAGTTGCCGGCCTCAATGTACTTCTTGGCGTTGTCCCACGCGCCGCCGGCGTTGGCCATGTAAATGGCCATCAGGAAGCCGGTGACGGTAGCGCCGGCCAGCAGGCCCACAACGCCCTTGTAGCCCAGAATCATTCCCACCACGATGGGCGTTACCACCGCGATGACGGTGGGCAGGACCATCTCCTTCAGGCTGGCTCTGGTGCACAGGTCCACGCAGCGGGCGTAGTCGGGATCGGCCTTGCCGTCCATCAGGCCCGCGATCTCGCGGAACTGGCGGCGAACCTCCAGCACCACGCTCTGGGCCGCGCGGCCCACAGAGTTCATGGTCAGCGCGGCGAAAACGAAGGGCAGGCAGGCGCCGATGAACAGGCCCACCAGCACCAGCGGGTTCATCAGGGAGAAGTCGTTGAACGTCACATCGGCGCCCACCTCCTTGACCTTCTCAATGTAGGAGGCCATCAGGGCCAGCGCGGTCAAAGCGGCGGAGCCGATGGCGAAGCCCTTGCCGGTGGCAGCGGTGGTGTTGCCCAGAGAGTCCAGCGCGTCTGTGCGCTTGCGGACCTCCGGCTCCAGACCGGCCATCTCGGCGATGCCGCCGGCGTTATCCGCCACGGGGCCGTAGGCGTCGGTAGCCAGCGTGATGCCCAGCGTGCTCAGCATACCCACGGCCGCCAGCGCGATGCCGTACAGGCCCATACCGGCGTCAGCGCTGCCGCCGGACAGGAAGAACGCCAGCAGGATGCAGACTGCCACGATGATAATGGGCAGCGCGGTGGACAGCATACCCAGACCCAGACCGCCGATGATGATGGTGGCGGAGCCTGTCTGGCTCTTGCCGCTCAGCTCCTGGGTGGGCTTAAAGGTGTCGGAGGTGTAGTATTCCGTGGCCTTGCCGATGAGCACGCCGGCCACCAGACCGGACAGGATGGCCACATACAGGCCCCAGTGCTCCAGCCCCAGCAGGGCCCACACCAGGAAGAAGGAGATGATGGCGATAAGGATCGCGGACAGGTTGGTGCCGCGGGACAGCGCCTTCAGCAGCGTGCGCTGGTCGGCGTTCTCCTCGGTCTTGACGAAGAAGGAGCCGATGATGGAGCAGAGGATGCCCACCGCCGCCATGACCATGGGGATGGCCATGGCCTTGAAGGCCTGCTCGGAGAAGGCGGCCACGCCCAGCGCGGAAGCGGAGATGATAGAGCCGACGTAGGACTCATACAGGTCCGCGCCCATACCGGCCACATCGCCCACGTTGTCGCCCACGTTGTCGGCGATGACGGCGGGGTTGCGGGGGTCGTCCTCGGGGATACCGGCCTCCACCTTGCCCACCAGATCGGCGCCCACGTCAGCCGCCTTGGTGAAGATGCCGCCGCCCACGCGGGCGAACAGCGCCATGGAGCTGGCGCCCATGCCGAAGGTCAGCATAGCGCTGGTGATATCAGCCGCCTCCAGATGGAACACGAAGCGCAGCAGCATGAACCAGACGGAGATGTCGAACAGGCCCAGGCCCACCACGGTGAAGCCCATGACGCTGCCGGCGGAGAACGCCACCCGCAGGCCCTTGTTCAGGCCGTCGCGGCAGGCGTTGGCGGTGCGGCAGTTGGCCTTGGTGGCGATGCGCATGCCCACGAAGCCGCTGAGACCGGAGAAGAAGCCGCCGGTCAGGAAGGCAAAGGGCACGAACCAGGTCAGCAGATCGCAGGCGGCCATGATGCACAGCACCACGATCATGCAGGCGAAGAAAATACCGACGACGGTGTACTGCCGCCGCAGGTAGGCGTTGGCGCCCTCGCGGATCGAACGGGAGATCTTGCTCATCAGAGGGGTGCCCTCCTCAAAGCGCAGCACCCGTTTCCCCGTGAAAAACGCGAACAGCAGCGCGATGACGGAGCCAACGAATGTGGCAAGGACCAGGTATTTTTCCATGTGTGTTTTCCTCTTTCCTCCCCCGCAGCGGGGGATATTCACTTTTTTGTTCCACGCTGTATTATAAAAAAATTCTATTTTCCCGTCAAATTTTCACACATTTTTTGTATGCATCTGAAAAATTGTGGCTTTTTGTTCGTCATTTTACCCGTAACTATTTTCGCGTGAATAGATTATATTTTTCCATTTTCAGTTTGTTTTCCCACGTTTCATTTCTTTTTCTTGACAGAATTCTGTCATTTTCTGCGCCGTGTCGTGCCTGCATCTCCAGACCTAAAAATTTTTTTGCAATTTTTTTCGTATAAAAAGAAAAAATTCTCCGCAAAATATACGGAAATTCTTTTTGGTATATTCTTTCCATTTTTCCTGCGTCGCTTTCTGCATCCTCGAAGAGATGTTGTCATTTTGCACAATATCATTTCATCATAAATTACGCCGCAGGAAACAAGGCAGAACAGGCGTCCGGTGAAGCCGGACGCCTGTTCTGCCTTTTGGAGAGGACTATTACGCTGCCGCAGAAGCGCTGCCGCGCTTGTTGGACAGGTATTGGTAAACCACGATGGCACCCACCAGCACAAGACCCGCCAGATCCGTGACGGTGCCCGGGATCATCATGCCAAGGCCTCCCGCCACCAGCAGGATCCGCAGCGGCCACGCGACCTTCCTGTACAGGTGGCCGTTCAGCGCCGCCGCGATGCCGAAGATGCCCAGCAGAGCGCTGACGCAGATCTGCACCACCTCCCACCAGCCGGTAATGTTCTCAAAGAGCAGCGCCGGGCTGTACGCGAAGATGTAGGGCACGATAAAGGCCGCGATGGCCAGCTTTGTGGCGTTCAGGCCCGTTTTCATGGGGTCGGACTTGGCGATGGCCGAGCCGGCGTAGGCCGCCAGCGCCACGGGAGGCGTGATGTCAGCCACGATGCCGAAGTAAAACACGAAAAAGTGCGCCGCCACCACAGGGAAGTTCAGCTGGATCAGGATAGGCGCGCAGGTGGAGGCCATGATGCAGTAGTTGGCGGTGGTGGGCACGCCCATGCCCAGCACGATGCAGCACAGCATGGTCAGCACCAGACCGATGATGGTGGCGTTGCCCGCCAGCCGCACGATGGCGTTGATGAGGATGGAGGCAAGACCGGTGACGGTGATGCAGCCGGCGATGACGCCCGCCATGCTGCAGGCCACAGCTACGGTGATAGCGCCGCGGGATCCCGCCTCCAGAGACTCCACCGCGGAGAAGAAGGAGCGCTTACCGGCGGCGCCCAGCGCCTTGCCGGCGGACTGGGGCGCGTTCTCCTCGTCGCCGCGCTTGCTCTGCAGGAAGAAGTTGACGAAACCCACGGCGATGGCCGCCAGAATGGAGTAGGCCGCCGAGTGGGACATGGTCTTGCTGCCGGAGGACACCAGCCACACCAGCAGGATCAGCGGGATAATGAGGTAGCAGTCACGGGCCAGCACCTTCCACTTGGGCAGCTCCTCACGGGGCACGCCCTTCAGGCCCAGCTTCTTGGCCTCCAGATGGACGGCGATAAAGATGCCGGTGAAGTACAGAATGGCGGGCAGGATGGCCTTCACTGCCACCTGTGCATAGGGCAGCTTCATGTATTCCGCCATCAGGAACGCGGCCGCGCCCATGATGGGCGGCATGATCTGGCCGCCGGTAGAGGCCGCAGCCTCCACGGCGCCGGCGAATTCCGGCTTGTAGCCGGTTTTCTTCATCATGGGAATGGTAAAGGAGCCGGTGGTCACGGTGTTGCCCACAGAGGAGCCGGACACCATGCCGCACAGCGCGGAGCTGATGACGGCCACCTTGGCCGGACCGCCGCTGGACCAGCCGGCCAGCCGGTTGGCAAAGCTGATGAAGAAATTGGCAATCCCCGTGCGCTCCAGAAACGCGCCGAAGATGATAAACAGCACGATGTAGGTGTAGCAGACGCTGATGGGCGTGCCGATGACGCCGGAGGTCGTATAGAACAGCTTGTAGATAATGGTCTTCAGCGCGTCATACAGCGTGGCGCCGTTGACGGCGCCGGCGTAGCTCAGCTGGTTGATGAACGCGTACACGATCAGCGCGCCGGCCACGCACAGGATGGGCACGCCCACACAGCGGCGGCACAGCTCCATCAGGACCAGAATGCCGACAACACCGATGATGACGTGGACCGGCTCGATGCGGGTGGACAGGCGCACCAGCGTCATGGCGTTCAGTGCGAAGTAGAAGAAGCAGCCCGCGCCCACCAGCATCAGCACGATATCGTACCACGGCAGGTAGTTCACCCGCACATGATGCTTGTTGGCAGGGTAGGTCAGGAAGCCGATGATGACGATGCAGCCCACGAACAGGGTGAGCCGGATCTCCGGCATATCCTTGGAAAACAGGGTCATGGCGATGCAGAACAGGCCGAAGGCCGCCATCAGGATACGGATGATGCGCTGCGGCGTGCCCTCCCACATGCGGGTGGCGGATTCGCGGTCATACTTCCGCATCACCGCGTCCAGATCCGGAGACTCCTCGGCAGCCGGCTCCGCGCCCGCCGCCGGACGGGTATCCGGCTTTTTCTTGTCCAAACTCATAGTCTTTCTCTCCAAATTTTTCAGAATAAGGCGAGGGCTACGGCGGGGAGCCCCGCCGCAGCCTCGAAAAGCGTCAAATCTGCGTTAAGGATCAGTCGCCGAAGTAAACGTCCTTGGCGATGACGGTCTTGGTGTAATAGTCGGAGGTCTCCAGCAGCTTGGCAATGTGCTCGTCGTCCAGACTCACCAGATAGGTGTCCTTGGTGGTGGCCAGGTCGGTCACGGCCACGGTGGGGGCGCCGGCCACAATGAAGGCGGCGTCGATCTGACCGTTCTTCAGGGCGTCGGCGCTGTCGCCGAAGGACTGGTAGGTGGGCTTGATGTCCGCCTCAGTCAGGCCATACGCGCCCAGCACATCCACAGCGTTGAAGTACACGCCGGAGCCGGGAGCGCCGATGGACACGGACTTGCCCGCCAGATCCGCCACAGTCTTGATGGCGGGGTTGGTGGTGACGATCTGCACCTGCTCCATGTACAGGGCGGCCACGGTGGAGAAGCCCTCCACCTTCTCGGTGAACAGGTTGGTGCCGTTATAGGCATAGGCCATCACGTCGGACTGGCAGAAGGCGAAGTCGGCGGTGCCGTCCACCAGCTCCTGCACGTTGGCCTGAGAGCCGTTGCCCACCAGACCCACCACCTGCACGCCCGCGTTGTTGGACGCGTGCTGGGCGATGACGGAGCCGAAGGCATAGTAGGTGCCGGACTCGCCGCCGGTGACGAACCGCAGGTTGCGGGAAGCGCCGGTGCCTGCGCCGTCCTTCACGGACGCCACGGTGAAGCCCTTCTCAGCGAAGTACTTGGCCGCGCCGGGATGATAGGGCACGGAGGTGATGGACGCGCCGTACTCCAGGCTCAGCTCGCCGTACTTGGCGTGGCTGCTCACCAGATCGGCGGCGTTGTCGAAGATGTCGGCCACGAAGTTGTAGACGTCCTCCTCGGCCACATCGTCACGGGCCAGGATCACCGCGCCCACCGCCACGGTGGTGGTGTCGGTATGCTCGGCCTTGGCCACATCGCTGTCGCCGCCCTTGTCGCCGCAGGCCGCGAGGCTCAGCGCCATGACCAGCGCCAGCATCAGACTCATCAGTTTTTTCATAGTTGTCCTCTCCTTAAATACGCCCCTCCGATCGAGGGGCTTGATGCTTACTGGGTAAGTATAACGCCGCCGTTTCTATTTTGCAATATCTAAATCGCAAAAAATTCATTTTTATCGAGAGGTTTTTTACGTCCCTCTATTTGCCGTCGCCGATTCTTGCGTTTGTTTTTATGCATATACGCTGTTTTGATGCATAATCGTCACAATATACGCTTTCGCCAGCTAAAGCAGTAGAATCCCATGCAGTCTGCCACCGCTTCAAAAATGCATGAAAATTTTCTTTACCCTGCAAATTCAGCTTGTAAAATGCAAGAAAAGAGCCGCCGCGCAGAAGCGCGGCAGCTCTTTTCTCTTGAAGGGACGCGCAGGGGCTGTCCTCCGGAGCGGGACCTCGCGGGAGGCCTTACCGGCGGGCCTTGCTGTCCACCACGTCACGCAGCAGCTTGCCGAAATCCGCCAGCGGCATGGCGCCCAGATCCTCGCCGGTACGGGTGCGGACAGAGACGGTGCCCGCCTCCATGTCGCGGTCGCCCACCACCAGCATATAGGGGATCTTCTCCAGCGTGGCCTCGCGGATCTTCTTGCCTACCTTCTCGTTGCGGCTGTCCACCTCCACGCGGAAGCCCTGCTTACGCAGCTCCGCGGCCTGCTGGGCGCAGTAGTCGGCGGCGCGGTCGGTAATGGGCAGGAAGCGCACCTGCTCCGGCATCATCCACGTGGGCAGCGCACCGGCGTACTCCTCGATGAGGTAGGCCAGCGTCCGCTCATAGCAGCCCAGAGACGTGCGGTGGATGATATAGGGCAGGGCCTTGTTGCCGTTCTCATCGATATAGTACATTCCGAAGCGCTCGGCCAGCAGCATATCGATCTGGATGGTGACCAGCGTATCCTCCTTGCCGTACACGTTCTTGTACTGGATATCCAGCTTGGGACCGTAGAATGCAGCCTCGTCGATGCCCACGGTGTACTCCACGTCCAGATCCTTCAGGATGCGCTCCATGACGGACTGGGCATGGTCCCACTGCTCCTTGGTGCCCTCGTACTTGTTGTTGGGATTGGCGGGGTCCCACTGGGAGAAGCGGAACGTACACTTGTCCAGCAGGCCCACGGTGCCCAGGCAGTACTTGGCCAGATCCAGACAGCCCTTGAACTCCTCCTCCAGCTGGTCGGGACGCAGCACCAGATGGCCCTCGGAAATGGTGAACTGGCGGACACGGATGAGGCCGTGCATCTCGCCGGAATCCTCGTTGCGGAACAGCGTGGATGTCTCGCCCAGACGCATGGGCAGGTCGCGGTAGCTGCGGCCGCGGTTCAGATAGACCTGATACTGGAACGGGCAGGTCATGGGCCGCAGCGCGAAGCACTCCTTCGTCTCGTCCGCCGGGTCGCCCAGAATGAACATACCATCCAGATAGTGGTCCCAGTGACCGGAGATCTTGTACAGCTCGCGCTTGGCCATCAGGGGTGTCTTGGTCAGCAGATAGCCGCGCTGCTGCTCGGTGTCCTCCACCCAGCGCTGCAGCAGCTGGATGACCCGGGCGCCCTTGGGCAGCAGGATCGGCAGGCCCTGCCCCACGTAGTCCACGGTGGTGAAATACTCCAGCTCGCGGCCCAGCTTGTTGTGGTCGCGCTTCACGGCCTCCTCGCGCTCCTTCAGATAGACCTCCAGCTCCTCCTTGTTGGGGAAGGCCACGCCGTAGATACGCTGGAGCTGCTTGCGGCTGGAATCGCCCCGCCAGTAGGCGGCGTTGCAGGCGGTGAGCTTGAGGCCGCTGCCCTTGATGCGGCCGGTGGAGTCCACATGGGGGCCGGCGCACAGATCCACGAACTCGCCCTGCTTGTAGAAGGAGATGTGGGCATCCTCCGGCAGATCGTTGATCAGCTCCACCTTGTAGGGCTCCTCTTTCTCCTCCATGAACCGGATGGCCTCGGCGCGGGGCAGCTCAAAGCGCTCCAGCTTCAGCTTCTCCTTGCAGATCCTCCGCATCTCCGCCTCGATCTCCGTCAGGTGATCGGGGGTGAAGGCAAAGGGCGCGTCCAGATCGTAGTAAAAGCCGTTGTCGATGCTGGGGCCGATGGCCAGCTTCACCTCCGGCCACAGGCGCTTCACCGCCTGCGCCAGAATGTGGGAGCAGGTATGCCAGTACGTCTTGCGGTACTGCTCGTTTTCAAACGTGTAGATGTTTTCCTCGCTCATGGTACAGTCCTCCTTGTTTTGGGGGCGGGTATAAAAATAACCCCACCCCTGATGTGTTTCAGGGGTGAGGTAAATGACTTTACTCCACGGTTCCACCCTGCTTACGGCACGCACAGCGTTTTTCATATCGCTGCGGATGGCGAGACATCTTTCGTCGAGACAAGGCGCAGGAGCGCAGGAATACGGTCTGTATTTCAAGCTCCTGCAACACAGTATCGGCGGAAGAGGTCCGGCATACGCCGTCGCTCGTGTCCTCTGTAACGGGAGGACCCGTCCCGCTCATCGCAGGCCGCTCGGGAGTGGTACAGGCCGCGCCGTCAGGCGGGACGCTCACAGCCCTCGGCGTCCCTCTCTGCTGCCGTTGGCAGCGGCTTCTTCTCCGTCATCGCTTTTGGATGGTGAACAGTATAAACCGCTTTTCGCGGTTTGTCAATGCTCCCGTGCCGGCATTTTCCCGCAGCTGCACGGCGCCGCCGGTTTTATTGCAGCACGGCCAGCAGCTCCGCCGCCGTATCCACAATGGTCTCCGCGCCGGCCTCTGCCAGCGCCTGACGGCCTCGGAAGCCCCAGCTCACCGCCGCCAGCGGCAAACCCGCGTTCCGCGCCGTGGCCACGTCCACCTCGCTGTCGCCCACATAAGCAGCGGCTCCGCCGTCCACGCCCAGCGTCGCCAGCGCACGGTACACCAGCTCCGGCGACGGCTTGGGCGGCACATCGTCCCGCTGGCCGAAGGCGGGCAGCCCCGGGAAGAACCGCTCCGCCAGCGCTTTGGTGGTGGCGTCCGGCTTGTTGGACACCACCGCCGTCTTCACCCCCGCGGCCCGCAGCGTCTCCAGCACCGCGGGGATACCGGCGTAGGGCGCGGTCTCCACGCAGTTGTGGGCCTGATACCACGCGCGGTACTCCGCCAGCACCGTCTCAAAGGCCGCGCCGGTGATCTCCGGCGGCACGGCCCGCTCCATGAGCCGCCGCGCGCCGTTGCCCACGAAGGCCCGCACCTCCTCGGTGGTACGGCAGGGCCAGCCGTGAGCGGACAGGATGTGGTTCACCGCGCTGACCATATCCGCCAGCGTATCCAGCAGCGTGCCGTCCATATCAAACAGGATCGCTTTGTATTTCATCGTTCTTTTTCCCTTCCTCAGATGGGGCGGCAGGCCGGACAGGGCCGGTGCAGCGCCCGCCGCCTATCATAGCACGCCGCGCCGCTCATGACAAGAGGGATGAGACCTTGTCTCACCCCTCTTCCGGCCGTATGGCCGCCAGCACCACGGTACGGGCGTCTGTGTATGCCGACGAGCAGGTGGACATGGCCAGCACCCGCTCCGGCGCAGCCCCCTCCTGCCAGCACAGGGCCTCCCCCTCTGCCCACGCCAGCAGCGCCGCGGTGTCCGTCTGCTCCGCGCTGAAAATATGGGGCTCCGACGCGGACACCAGCAGGCAGGCAAACACCTCCAGCCGGCAGGCGCCGTCCGGCAGCAGCAGCGTCCCCGCCGTGTGCTCCCGCAGGAACACCCCGTCCTGATACTTTTCCAAATCGCCGAACATCTGCCCGCCGACCATGTGGTGGCCGTACAGCAGGCTGTACGGCCCTGCGAAGTCCGGCGTACAGCGGCTGTCCAGAAAAATACTGCCCGCCAGCGAGAACTGCCCGTACACATCGGTGTTCACATACGTCAGATTGTCCCGCCCCTGCACCACCGGATAGTCCACGCCTGTGCCGTCCAGCGTCACCCACGCGCACACATCCGGATTCACCGCCCGCAGCGCCGTGAAGGACGGCTCCTCCGCCTCCGGCTTCAGCTCCAGCATGGACACGCGCACCGTCTCCGCCGCGGCGTACACCTGTCCGTTGTCCCACAGGGCATATCCCGCGTACACCGCCAGCAGCATCAGCAGCAGCGCCGCCAGCGCGCTGGTCAGGCCGTCCAGAAACCGCAGCGCCCGATAGACCCGCATGATGTCACCCCCCCCTTTACAGGCCGCGGCGGCGCAGGAGGGTGATGACCTTCCCCGCCGCAGCGTCCTCCGGCACAGGGCCGAAGTGGCGGCTGTCCTCGCCTCGGGTGCGGCTGTCGTTCAGCACGAACAGGCGTCCCTCCGGCACCGTATAGGGGTAGGTCAGCCCCTCCGCCGGATAGGTGGGATACAGGATCTCGCCGCTGTGCAGCGTCCCGTTGACCCGCAGCTCGCCGCTGTCGTCCAGCGTCACGATATCGCCGCCCACGGCGGCTACACGGCCCACCCGCAGCCGCTCCCCCTGCCGGTACAGCACCACATCGTCCTGCGCCCACCGGCGCTGGAGCCGGTAGGCGATCAGCAGATCCCCGTCCTTCACCGCCGGAAGCATCTCCTGCCCCTGCGCCCGCGTCACCAGCAGCACCGCCCCCAGCAGCACCGCCAGCGCCGCCGCTGTCGCGCCCAGCCGCAGCAGCAGCGCCAGCGCCAGATGCCTGTTCCGCTGCCGCACCTCCTCCCGCGTCATCTCCGCCGCGCCGGTCCTCGCCTGTTCCATGGCCGTCCCCCCCTGTCGTTTGCTGCCGCCATAATACCACCGCCGCCCCGCGAAGCGCGGCGCATTCCGTCGGAACGGCATTTTGGCCGCCGTGCGGAAGAAGACGGCTCCGCCTCTCCTCCGCCGTCTCTCCGTTCTGCCGGTTTTGCACGAAAAAGAACGGCGCGGATGCGACCCGCGCCGTTCTTTCATACACGATTGATGCACCGCTTATACGTTGAAGCGGAAGTAGATCATATCGCCGTCCTTAACCACATACTCCTTGCCCTCGGACCGCAGCAGGCCCTTCTCCTTGGCGGCGGCCACGCTGCCGCCGCAGGCCATCATCTCATCAAAATTGATGGTCTCCGCGCGGATGAAGCCCCGCTCAATGTCGGAGTGGATCTTGCCGGCGGCCTGCGGCGCCTTAGTGCCCTTCTTGATGGTCCACGCGCGGCACTCGTCCTTGCCGTAGGTCAGGAAGGAGATCAGCCCCAGCAGGTCGTAGCTGCACTGGATCAGCCGGTCGAGGCCGGACTTCTCGATGCCCAGATCCGCCAGGAACATGGCCCGCTCCTCGGGATCGTCCAGCTCGGCGATGTCCTGCTCCAGCTTGGCGCAGATGGGCAGCACCTGCGCGCCCTCCTGCTCCGCCAGATCGCGGACGGACCGGAAATAGCCGTTGTCCTCGTAGTGGGCGAAGCCGTCCTCATCCATATTGGCGGCGTAGATGATGGGCTTCAGGCTCAGCAGGTCCGCCGTCTCCACGATGGCGCGATCCTCCTTGTCGCAGGGGAAGGTGCGGGCGGACTTGCCGCCGTCCAGATGGGCCGCCAGCGCCTTGAACACCTCGGCCTCACGGAGGAATCTCTTGTCGCCCTTGGCGGCCTTTGCCGCCTTCTCCACGCGGCGGTTCACCATCTCCAGATCGGCCATGATCAGCTCCAGATCGATGGTGCCGATGTCGCCCAGCGGATCCACCGGTACGTTTTGGCTGGCGTCCGCCACGACATGCATGATGTTCTCGTCGTCGAAGCAGCGCACGACGTGTACAATGGCATCGGTGCGGCGGATATTCTCCAGGAACTTGTTGCCAAGGCCCGCGCCCTGGCTGGCGCCCTTCACCAGTCCGGCGATGTCCACGAACTCAATGACGGCGGGCGTTTTCTTGTCCGGCTGATACATCTCCGCCAGCTTGTCCAGCCGCGCATCCGGCACGGCCACCACGCCCACGTTGGGCTCGATGGTGCAGAACGGGTAGTTGGCGCTCTCCGCGCCGGCGTTGGTAATGGCGTTGAACAGAGTGCTCTTGCCCACGTTGGGCAGTCCCACGATACCTAATTTCATAAAGGAACTCCTCCTTTTCTCACTTTCAGCGTTTCATTTTACCATTCGCCGCCGGAAAGTGCAACCCCGATCTGCGCTCTCCGCTTTTCCGCTTTGCAGCTCTCCGCTTTGCGTATCAGGAGGCGGATATATATTTGTCCAAGGCAGCGGTGTCTGCAGTATTGCTGATCCCGTAAAACTGGCACATACGATAGATGGCATCCACGGCATCATCGGGGTCTATCCAGATATCCGGATCAAAGCAGTGCCCATCCTCCGTATAACCGGGATCGATCATTAGGGACGCTCCGAAGTGAACCGGCAGTCCTGTTCTGGGCAGAAACATCCGCTGATTGGTCCCCCCGCTGGGGCCCACCGTTCCGCCTGTACTGCCGCCTACCAGCACTACGTTTTCTATGGAACGAATGTCAGCGATGGTGTCCTCCGCAGCAGAAAAATTGCACTTGTCCTGCACAGCGAATATCAACGTGTCATTTTCTCCCCATTTACCGCTGAAATACCGAACCACATACTCGCCGTAATTTCCCTCCTGCCAGGGCATATTCCTTCGACCCAGCTGCTCGGCGGTTTTACTCAGCCTGAACATGGCAAGTGCATGTATCTGGTGGTCAATGGATTCAAACAGGCTTTGCCAACCGCAGCCGCTGTTCAGATTCACGATCACAACATCCTGGGTCAGAATATCCTTCCCCATGTTCCGCAGGCGATTCTGTGCAGCCTCCTCTTCCTCACCGGAGTAATTACGCAGCGGCCGGGGAACCGTTTCCAGAAGGGGGATGCCATCCTTTACCGTGATGGTTTCTTCCAGAGAATAACCTGCCCGCGCAGAGAATTCCGTCCAGACAATCGGGATACTGACGATGCGCTCTCCACGGCAGAGGGTGATGGCATCAAGGGAGAGCCGGGCGTCATCCACCGGCACCGTAAGGCCCAGCATATAGCAAAGCTGCCCCTTTTCATCAATGGTGACCTTTAGATACTCGTTGACATTTTCATCGCTTCCTACCGAAGAAAGATACCATTTTCTGCCCTCCTTCTTTGTGTAGTATCCTGCATCATCTTCGTAAAGCCAAAGATTTTCCACATAATAGTCGTGGACTGCGATTTTGTTCGTTTCGCACAGCAGCTCCGGGCCGATGTTCATGTGTCGGTCTTTGATGAAGAACAGGTTTTTTGACAGAATGGCAATCACATCTTCCAGCGTCAGCTGGTCGGAAACAGCATTGATTTCCGTTTCAATCCGCGCTTTGGCTGCCTCAAAGGCTTCATCGCCCCCATAGTAGTAATAGGGGCCGTAAAAGCTTTTGAATACACGGAAAAGCAAATCCACATCCTCCAGAATATCCGCCTTGGGATACGGCGTCTGCAAAGAGTCATTTTCCGGTGTGCTCAAGAGCAACGCAGCTTCTTCTTCGGAAACGAGGTTTAACTCTTCATAAAAATCGGGTCCGTATGTTTTGAAAAATTCCTCGGTGTATTTTTCGTCCAACTGTACCTTATGTGCGGCATTGCGTTCTTCCAAAAACGCGGCAAAATCGATCACAATATCCTGGGTACTGTCAACGATATCATCTTCTTCCAGAAAAGGGTCTTGGGTGCTGTCAACGATAGTATCTTCTGGCGGAGAAGGGTCCTTAGTAGCTGCACAGGCAGGTAATACCAATAGCGCAAAAGCAAACAGTAAAGTAACCAGCTTTTTCATATTGCCTCCTATATCGTTTGTTTTTTGATTATACCATAGCAGTAACTGCTTGTAAATCGGAGGCATGCCCTTTACCGGTACACCGCTTTAGGTACCAGAAAAGGGGAGCGGCGGGCAAACGCCGTCCGGCAGCAGCGCGTAGAGCACCTTTGCGTCGTTGCTGATGTCCCGCAGGGCTTCGTCTTGGAGAAGGAACCTCGGCAGCGGCACAAAAACCGTCGTCCTGAAATCCGGTTGCGGAACGCTCCGGAGCGTCAGCTTGTCCGCCGTCCGAAAACCGGTGACGGAAAATCCACACATGGAAAAGACCGTTGTGGTCAAAGCTCTTCCTTTTGCCGCGCTTTCAGCAGCTCCCAGATCTCGGTCTGCCGTGCTTTCAGCTCGGCAACGTCATCCTCATATCAATCCTTATCGGCATTTGTGCGTTTGCGGAGAGTTTCAGAAACAGGCTCACTTTCGACGATACCTAATTTCATAAAGGAACTCCTCCTTTTCTCACTTTCAGCGTTTCATTTTACCATTCGCCGCCGGAAAGTGCAGCCCCGATCTGCTCCAATCTCCGCTTTGCGCCGCCATGATAAGAGGAATCTGCGGAAAGCGCAAGAGAGTCTTCAGGAGCGGTGGCGGCAGAGGCGTGATCCTCCCCGCCATCGTCCTTGGCCTGCCCCGCCCGCAGGCGCGGAAAAACGGGGAGCGGCGCGCCGCTCCCCGTTTTCCTTATTTCGCCGCTTTTTCAGCCTCGATTGCCGAAGAAGTAGTTGTAGAAGTCCTGCCAGTTGTCGGGCATCTGGCCGTAGCCGCCATAGCCGCCGCTGCCGTTATTGCCGCCGCTCTGGGTAGTATCCTCCTCTGAGCCGGTGGTCTGAGGCTGGGCATCGAAGGTCAGCTCCGTCTCAATATACTGCCCGTCGCGGTAGACGGTGAGCGTCACCGTATCACCGGCGCGATAGCCCTTCATGGCTGCGGACAGATCCTGCAGCGAGGTCAGGGTCTTGTCGCCCAACTTGGTGATCACGTCGCCCAGCCGCAGACCGGCCTTGTCGCCGGCGCCGCCGTCCGCCGCGGAGTAGACGAACACGCCCTGGGTGATGTCGATGCTGTACTGCGCCGCCATCTTCTCGGTCATGGTACCGGCGGTGATGGCCATGTAGGCCTTATCCGTCACCGCGCCGTTCTCCATGATATCGGTGATGATGCTACGCACGTCGCTGATGGGAATGGCGAAGCCCAAGCCCTCCACGGTGGTGCTGGAATAGCTGGAGTACTTGGCGGACACGATGCCCACCACCTCGCCGTACAGGTTCACCAGCGGGCCGCCGGAGTTGCCGGGGTTGATGGAGCAGTCCACCTGGATCATATTGAAGGGCGTGCCGTCCACGTTGATGGCGCGGTCACAGCTGGACACGATGCCCTCGCTCATGGAGAACGTCAGCTCGCCCAGCGGGTTGCCGATGGCCAGCACGGTGTCGCCCACGTTGACGTCGGCGCTCTCGCCCAGCGTCACAGGCTGCAAGCCGGAGGCGTTGATCTTCAGCACCGCCACATCGTAGTCGCTGTCGCCGCCGATGACGGTGGCATCATAGGTGTCGCCGTTATACAGTGTCACCTGCACGGAGCTGGCGCCGCTGACCACATGGTAGTTGGTGACCACATAGCCATCCTCGGTGATGATGAAGCCGCTGCCGGAGGAGGCAGTCTGGGTCTGCTGGCCGAAGATGTTGGTGCTGGTGGCGGAGCAGTTGATGGACACGGCGCTGTTCACCACGGAGGCGTACACCGTCGCCGGATCCATCTTCGTCTGGCCGTCCACCTTCTTCACCTGCACCGTTACCGGCTGGCGGTCGCTCTGCTGGATGGTGGTCTTGCCGCTGTTGCTGCCGCTGCCGGCGATGGCCGCGCCGCCCCAGCCCGCCAGACCGCCTGCCACGGCACAGGCCAGGATCAGCGCCGTCACCTTTACGGCGGCGCGGTGGAAGAAGCCCTGCTTCTTCGGCTGCACCGGCGGCTGTACCGGCACCCGGTTGGGATCGGGGGCATAGTCGTCGTGGGGCAGCTGATCCCGGTTGGTGTAGCGGTACTGGTCGCTGTTTCTGAAATCGTCGTTGTAGTACATAAAGAATGCCTCCTTTTTCGGCAAGTTCTGTGTTTTGGCTTGTAGCGGCGGGCAAATCGTGGTATGATACCGCCGCCGGAAGCTGTTTTCTTTTCTATGTCTATTAGGATAAACAGTTTCCTTAATCCAAGCTTTAAGTTTTCGCTGGAAATTTTAACTTTTTGAAAACGAGGTGAACGTCATGCTGCGGATCGACCAGCTGCGGCTGCTGCCGGATGAATCGGAAGATGTGCTGCTGCATAAGTGCGCCCGGCTGCTGCGGGTGGAGGCGTCGGCGCTGACGGGCCTGACGGTGCTGCGCCGCGCCATCGACGCACGGGAGAGCCTGACCTTCGTGTACACCGTGGCGGTCTCCGCCCCGCAGGAGGCCGCGCTGCTGCGCCGCTGCCGGGATAAGCGCGTCACCGCCTACACGCCGGAGCAGTACGCGCTCCCCGCCCCCGTCTCCCCGCCGGAGGTGCGCCCCATCGTAGTAGGCGCGGGGCCTGCCGGACTGTTTGCCGCGCTGGTGCTGGCAAAATGCGGCGCACGCCCCATCCTGCTGGAGCGGGGACAGTGCGTGGAGCAGCGGCAGCGGGACGTACAGTGTTTCTGGGCCACCGGTGAGCTGGACACGGAGAGCAACGTCCAGTTCGGTGAGGGCGGCGCCGGGGCGTTTTCCGACGGCAAGCTGAACACCGGCACCCGCGACCTGCGCCACCGCTTCATCATGGAGGAGCTGGTGTCCTGCGGCGCGCCGGAGAGCATCCTCACCGACGCGCTGCCCCATGTGGGTACCGACAAGCTCCACATCGCCCTGCAAGCCCTGCGGCGGCAGCTGCTGGCGCTGGGCGCGGACATCCGCTTCGGCGCGCGGCTGGAGGGGCTGACGGTGCAGGACGATGCCCTCACCGCCGTCACCGTCCGGCAGGGGGAGCAGCTTTACACCCTCCCCGCCCGGCAGGTCGTGCTGGCGCTGGGTCACAGCGCCCGTGATACCTTCGAGATGCTGTACGACGCAGGTGTTGCCATGGAGCAGAAGCCCTTCGCCATGGGGGTGCGCATCGAGCACCGGCAGTCGGCGGTGGACGCCGCCCGCTACCGAAGGCTGGCGGGTCACCCCTCCCTGCCTCCCGCCACCTACAAGCTGTCCTGCCACCTGCCCAACGGACGCAGCGCCTTTTCCTTCTGTGTCTGTCCCGGCGGACAGGTGGTGGCCGCCGCGTCGGAAGCGCGGCGCGTGGTCACCAACGGCATGAGCGAGTACGCCCGCGACGGGGAGAACATCAACGGCGCGCTGCTGGTGAACGTCACCCCCGCCGATTTTCCCGACAGCCACCCTCTGTCCGGCGTCCGGCTCCAGCGGCAGCTGGAGGACGCCGCCTATGCGCTGGGCGGCGGCGACTACCGCGCCCCCTGCCAGCGGGTGGAGGATTTTCTGGCGGGCCGTCCCTCCACGGGCTGCGGCGCGGTCCGCCCCAGCTACCGTCCCGCCGTTGCCTATACCGACCTGCACCGCTGCCTGCCGCCGTTTCTCAGCGAGACGCTGGCGCTGGCCCTGCCGGAGCTGGGGAAAAAGCTGCGGGGCTACGACGACCCCGATGCCCTGCTGACCGGTGTGGAGACCCGCTCGTCCTCGCCGGTGCGGCTGGTGCGGGACGACCGTTACGAGGCCAATATCCGCGGCCTGTACCCCTGCGGCGAGGGCGCCGGCTACGCCGGCGGTATCCTCTCCGCCGCCGCCGATGGGATGCGCTGCGCGGAAAAATTACTGGAGGTATACAGATGAAAAAGATCGCCGTTCTCGGAAGCTTTCTGGAGCCGTCTCACCACGCGCTCATCGACAGCACCGCCGCCCGCTGCGGCTTCGCCGCGGACTACTTCCCCGACAGCCGCGTGCCCGCGGAGCTGGCGGGCCAGTATGAGGTGGTGTACGGGATGCCCCGTCCCGCGGACCTGAAGGCCTTCACCGGCCTGAGATGGTTCTGCGGCAGCTTCGCCGGTGTGGACGCCTATCTGGACGAGGCCCTCTATCCCTCGCCGGAGGTGGTGCTGTCCAACTCCTCCGGCGCTTACGGCGTCACCATCGCCGAGCATCTCATCATGGTCACGCTGATGCTGCTGCGCCATGCCCCCACCTATCTGCGCCATGCCGATGCCCATCGCTGGGGCGATGTGCTGCCCATGCGTTCCCTCATCGGCAGCACCATCACCGTGCTGGGTACCGGCGACATCGGCACCGAGTTTGCCCGCCGCGCCAGGGCCATGGGCCCCCGGGCCATCCGTGGCGTCCGCCGCACACGGGCAGCCGCCGACCCCGCCTTCGACTCCGTCCACACCCACGACGAGCTGGACGCCCTCCTGCCCGACACGGACATTCTGGTGATGGCGCTGCCCTCCACCCCCGACACCTTCCACATTCTGTCGGCGGACCGCATCGCCCTCCTGCCCTCTCGCGCCTACGTTGTCAATGTGGGGCGCGGTACGGCCATCGACCAGCCCGCGCTGACGGCGGCGCTGAACGACGGCCGGATCGCCGGTGCGGCGCTGGACGTTTTTGCCCAGGAGCCCATTCCCGACGGCGACCCCATCTGGACCGCCAGAAATCTTCTGATTACGCCCCACATCTCCGGTCAGATGACCCTTGGCTATACCCGCGACAAGAACGTGGCCCTCTTCTGCGAGGATCTGGAGAACTATGCCAACGGCCGCCCATTGAAGCGTTATGTAAACCGGAAGATCGGCTATTGACCCCGTCCGCAACAGCCGGCATCGTCAAAATCACCCTGCGTTTTCAATACGCAGGGTGATTTTTCTGTCAAATAATACGTTTTGTTGTCGTTTTTAGGGACATTTCGCGCTGCGGCGCGACCCACTTTTGCCCTCGTCGGCAAAAGTGGGCAAAAACGCCGTTCAAACCTGCGGTTTGAAAATCCGCTCGCGCCCCGCGCAATTATATTTGCTATCCTGCGTCCCTCGCGCTGTTGGCTCGCCACAAATCTCTCTAAATGTGGAATTGCTTCTGCTTCTATCCCCGCTGCCGCTCAAAGTGCGAAATGTAGGAATGTGCAGTTCTACATTTTTGAGTAAAAGCGGCAGCGCTCAGAGAAAGAAGTCAATTCAACATTTCGGACGATACCCTCTGCACCGGCCAGCGGCGGAAGGAAATCCAAAAACCATGGGTTTTTGGCGGCGTTCTTTCCCCCATTTCTTTCGCTGCTGAAAGAAATGGGGCCGCCGGAGGCAGGAAAAGGAAGCGCCCCGCGCCCGCAGGCGCGGAACAGCTCTTGTGCTGCCGGAGGCAATAAGAAGTGGGTCGCGCCGGAGCGCGGAACAGCTCCTACACGGCTATTGAAAGAAATGGGGCCGCCGGAGGCAATAAAAAAAGCGCCGCCGCGCTTCCGCGCGGCGGCGCTCCTCTTTTCCTCCAAAGCGCTCAGACGCCCAGCTTCTCCAGCGCCGCCATACGCAGGCAGAGGCAGAACACCTTGATGGCCTGCTCCAACTCCGCCACCGGCGGGAGAGACGGTGCAATGCGGATGTTGCTGTCCTGCGGGTCCCTGCCGTAGGGGAAGGTAGCGCCTGCGCCGGTCATGGTCACGCCCGCCTCCCTGCACAGCGCCAGCGTCCGCTTGGCACAGTCGGGCATGGTATCCAGGCTGATGAAATAGCCGCCCACCGGCCGCTTGTACGATGCGATGCCCAGCGGGGCGATCTCGCGGTCCAGCGCGTCCAGCACCGCGTGGAACTTGGGGGCCAGAATGGCCGCGTGCCGCTTCATCAGCGCCAGCGTGTGGTCCCGATCCTGCAAAAACAGGACGTGGCGCAGCTGATTGATCTTGTCAAAGCCGATGGTCTGGACATTGATGAGCTTGCTGAAATAGGCGATGTTGTCCTCGCTGGCGGCCATAACGGCCACGCCCGCACCGGGGAACGTCACCTTGCTGGTGGAGGCGAACTCGTAGACCATGTCGGCATTGCCGTACTGGGCGCACAGGCCGATGATGTCGGGGAACGGCTGGAAATCGCCGTCAAACTCGTGGATGCAGTAGGCGTTGTCCCACATGAGCATGAAGTCCGGCGCGGCGGGCCTCATGGCCGCCAGACGACGGACCGTCTCGTCAGAGTACACCACGCCCTCGGGATTGGAGTACTTGGGCACGTTCCACATACCCTTCACGGCGGGGTCCCTGATGAGCGCCTCCACCATGTCCATATCGGGGCCTGTTTCGGTCATGGGGACATTGATCATCTCCACGCCGAAGCTCTCCGTCACGCGGAAGTGCCGGTCATAGCCGGGCACAGGGCAGAGCCATTTCACCTTGTCCAGCTTGGCCCACGGCCTCTCGCTGTGGAGCAGGCCGTTGGTAAAGGCCTTGGACACGGCGTCGTACATCAGCTGCAGGCTGGCGTTGCCGCCCACGAACACCTGCTCCGGACGGCAGCCCAGAATATCGGCGAACAGCCTTTTGGCGGCGGGGATGCCGGACACCTCGCCATAGTTTCGGGTCTCCACGCCGTCGGACAGGAACTGCTCCGGCTCCGTCAGCAGGCCGAAAATGGGCGTCACCAGATCCAGCTGGGCGCGGCTGGGCTTGCCCCGCGCCATGTTCAGTGCAAGATGAAGCCCCTTCGCCCCGTCAAATTCCGCCCGCAGCGCCGCGTATTCCGCCTGCCGCTCAGGCTTTGTCATCTCTGTATACTTCTTCTTCATCATGAACGACCTCCCGCCGCATTTTTTGCGATTATACACGCTTTGCCATACCTTGGCAATCACTTTTCAGAAATTTCATAGATGTCCGTCCGGCGGGCGGACAGAATGGGAAGCTGTCTGCGTATGGCGGACACGCGGGACAGCTCCAGCTCCGTCACGGCCAGCTCCTCCCCCGTGCCGCACTGGTGAAGCACCGTGCCCCACGGGTCGCAGACGATGGAGTGGCCCCACGCCGCATAGGATGCCGCTTCGTCCCGCGCCGGTGAGGTGCCCACGGTGAAGAGCTGGTTGTCCACGGCCCGCTGGCGGAACAGCAGCTCCCAGTGGGCCGGTCCCGTGGTGCTGTTGAACGCCGCCGGCACCAGCAGCACCTGCGCCCCCGCCAGCGTCATAAGCCGCGCCAGCTCCTGAAACCGCAGGTCGAAGCAGATGCAAAGGCCCATTTTGCCCCAAGGGGTATCGAACACCGTCACCTTGTCCCCCGCCGTCAGCGTGTCGGACTCCCGAAAGCGCTGGCCGCCGGACACGTCGATGTCAAAGAGGTGCAGCTTCCGGTGGCGGGCCGCCTGGCGGCCTGTGGGATCGAAGACGTAGCTGGTGTTGTAGACCCTGCCGCCGGACAGCTCCGGCAGGGAGCCGCCCACCACCCAGAGACGGTTTTCCCGGGCGGCGCGGGAGAGCATCTGCCACGCCGCGCCGCCCTCCGCCTCGCCGTAGGTGCGGAAGCAGGCGTTGTCATAGGGACAGCAGAACATCTCCGGCAGCACCGCCATGTCCGCGCCCCGCGCCTGCGCCAGCAGCGCCGCAGCATGGCGCAGGTTCTCCGCCTTGTCCGCCGTGACGTGCATCTGTATCTGTGCCAGCTTCATGGCTTTTCCCCCCGTTTCTCAGTACTCGCGGAGCACCAGCTCCGTCACGCCCTCGCTGATGCTGACCATACGCTTGACCTGGCTGCGGCGGCCATAGGTCAGCCACAGCATATCCCGAATGGCCGTGCCGCCGCGATAGCCGTGGATCAGCCGCAGGCGATAGGTGCCTGCGCCGGCGCGGCGCAGCGCCGCGTCCACCGCGATCTGCGCCTGATAGGTATTCATTCCGTGGAGATCCAGCTCCACAACGCCGCCTGTCATCCCAGCACCTCCCTCCTTTTGCCTAATCATACGGGAAACGAATTGTGTTTTCAACCGTTTTGTGGTAAAATACCTTCCATTGACGAGAAAAACGCGCCGGAGGGCGCGGGAGAGCAGGCGGCGAGAGACCTATGATCGTTCTGGTGGTATCCGACTCCCACGGAAACGTGGACAACCTGATACGGGCGGCGGAGCTGACCCAGCCCGACTATGTGCTGCATCTGGGCGACGTGCAGCGGGATCTGGAGGCGCTGCGGCGGGCCTATCCCGCGGTGCCCATGGAGGGCGTGCCGGGCAACTGCGACTACGGCAGCTTTGACGCGCCGGAGCGGCTCATCGAGCTGGGCGGCGTGCGTATCCTCATGCTCCACGGTCACACCCGGGGCGTGAAGTCCGACGTGATGCGGGCGGTGTGGGCCGCTCGGGAGTGCGGCGCGCAGGTGCTGCTGTTCGGCCACACCCACCGGCCTCTGGTGGACAACGACGGGTCGCTGCTGGTGCTGAACCCCGGGGCGGCGGGGGACCCCCTGCGCCCCACCTGCGGCGTACTGACCATTGAAAACGGCAGGGCGGACGTGAAAACGCTGGCCCTTTGAAAGGAGAAACGACTATGCTGACCATCGGCTGCCACCTGTCCTCCTCCGACGGCTTTCTGGCCATGGGACAGACGGCGCTTTCCATCGGCGCCAACACCTTCCAGTTCTTTACCCGCAATCCCCGGGGCAGCAGGGCCAAGGCCATTGACCCCGCGGACGCCGCGGCGCTCATGGACCTCATGGCCGCCAACGGCTTCGGGCCGCTGGTGGCCCACGCGCCGTACACCATCAATCCCTGCTCCAAATCGGAGCATACCCGCGAGTTTGCCCGCATGACGCTGGCGGACGATCTGAAGCGGATGGAGCACCTGCCCGGGAATCTCTACAACTTCCATCCCGGGAGCCACACGGAGCAGGGCGCGGAGGTGGGCATCGGCCAGATCGCCGCCACGCTCAACGCCATCCTGAAGCCGGAATACCGGACCACCGTGCTGCTGGAGACCATGTCCGGCAAGGGCTCGGAGGTGGGCGGGCGGTTTGAGGAGCTGCGGGAGATCATCGACCGCGTGGACCTGCGGGAGAAGCTGGGCGTATGTCTGGACACCTGCCACGTGTCCGATGCGGGCTACGACATCGCGGGGGATCTGGACGGCGTGCTGACGGCGTTCGACCGGATCATCGGACTGGAGCGGCTGAAGGCGGTGCACATCAACGACAGCATGAATCCGCTGGGCGCTCACAAGGACCGGCACGCCCGCATCGGCGAGGGCTATCTGGGAGAGGCGGCCTTCGGGCGCATCATCAACCATCCCGCCCTGCGGGATCTGCCCCTCGTGCTGGAAACGCCCAACGATCTGGCGGGATATGCCCGGGAGATCGCGCGGCTGAAGGAGCTGAGAACGGAATGATGCTGCGCCGGTCTGATCTGGCTTTGTTCCTGCTGGGCGCGGCGGGGCTGTATTGCCACTCCACGCTGCCCAAGACGGGCCATATCCGGCCCGGATTTTTCGTGTTCTATACCAATCTGAGCAACGCGCTGCTGGCGGTCTATCAGCTGGCGCTGTGGGTCAGCGGCCACGATCCCCAGTGCGGCGTGTTCCGGTGGCTCAGCTCCGCCGGTGTGGCGCTGAGCATGACGCTGTGCATTCTCGTAACGCACCTGATCTACCAGTGGGTGCTGGTGCCGGCGGCCAAAAGGAGCGGCAAGGCCCTGTCCGACATCGGGTTCAGCGGCTTCGGAAACCTGTGCGTCCACTACGCCGTGCCGTGGCTGACGGTGGCGCAGTGGCTGCTGTGGCAGGACAAGAGCGGCCTGACGGTGGGGCACGCGGCGTGGTGGCTGGTGCTGCCGCTGGCGTACTTCGCCTTCGGCATGGCGCGGGGCGCCACGGGAAAGCCCATCGGCCACACAAAGCACTGCTATCCCTACCCCTTCATGGACCCGCAGGTGATGGGGAAGCGGTTCTGGCCGGTGATCGCGCTGCTGCTGGCCGCGTTCTTCAGTCTGGGCTGCGCGTTTGTGGGCGTCAGCCGCCTGCTGTAAGAAAAAAACACAAAAAAGGAAGCGCTCCGGACGGAGCGCTTCCTTTTTTGTGTGACATTACATTTTGCCGCTGACGCGCAGACGGTTCAGGGCGCGGGCCAGATTGCCCTGCGCCAGCTGATACTCCGCCATGCTGCGCTTCTGGCGCAGCTGCTCCTCCGCCTCCTCGCGGGCGCGGAGGGCGCGGTTCACGTCGATATCCTCGGGACGCTCGGCGGCGTCCACCAGCAGCAGCACGCGGCCATCCTCGATCTTGAACAGGCCCGGGGCCACGGCGGCGCGGCGCACCTCGCCCTCCGCCGTTTCAAACCGCAGCTCGCCGGCGCAGATGGCGCCCACGGCGTTGCAGTGATCCGCCAGAATGCCGAACTCGCCGTCGGCGGTGGGGACCACCAGCGATACGCAGTCGCCGCGGTAAAACGGGACGCTGGCCGCCAGAATATCCAGATGGAACGGGGCTGCCATCACATACCGCCTTTCTTCAGCTGCTCGGCCTTGCGGATGACGTCGTCGATGGTACCGGCGTTGAAGAAGGCCGCCTCGGGATAGTCGTCCATGCTGCCGGAGAGGATCTCGCGGAAGCCGCGGAGCGTCTCGTGCAGCGGCACGAACACGCCGGGTGCGCCGCTGAACTTCTCCGCCACGTAGAAGGGCTGGGACAGGAAACGCTGGATGCGGCGGGCGCGGGCGACGGTCTTTTTATCCTCGTCGCTCAGCTCCTCCATACCCAGAATGGCGATGATATCCTGCAGCTCACGGTACTTTTGCAGCGTGGACTGGACGGCGCGGGCGATGTTGTAATGCTCCTCGCCCACGATGTCCGGCTCCAGAATGCGGGAGGTGGACTCCAGCGGATCCACGGCGGGGTAGATGCCCTGCTCCGCGATCTTACGGCTCAGCACGGTGGTGGCGTCCAGATGGGAGAACGTGGTGGCGGGGGCGGGGTCGGTCAGGTCGTCGGCGGGGACATACACCGCCTGCACGGAGGTGACGGAGCCGTCCTTGGTGGAGGTGATGCGCTCCTGCAGCGCGCCCATCTCGCCGGCCAGCGTGGGCTGGTAGCCCACGGCGGAGGGCATACGGCCCAGCAGCGTGGACACCTCACTGCCCGCCTGGACGAAGCGGAAGATGTTGTCGATGAACAGCAGCACGTCCTTGTGCTCCACATCGCGGAAATACTCCGCCATGGTCAGGCCAGACAGCGCCACGCGCATACGGACGCCGGGGGACTCGTTCATCTGGCCGAAGACCAGCGCCGTCTTGTCGGACACGCCGCTCTCCTGCATCTCGCCCCACAGGTCGTTGCCCTCGCGGCTGCGCTCGCCCACGCCGGTGAAGATGGAATAGCCGCCGTGCTCCATGGCCACGTTGTGGATCAGCTCCTGGATCAGCACGGTCTTGCCCACGCCGGCGCCGCCGAACAGGCCGATCTTGCCGCCCTTGGGGTACGGCTCGATGAGGTCGATGACCTTGATGCCCGTTTCCAGAATGTCGGCGGCGGGCATCTGCTCGGCAAAGGTGGGGGCGCTGCGGTGGATCTCCCAGCGGGGGGCGTCGGCGCTCACCGGCGCTTCTCCGTCGATGGGGTCGCCCAGCACGTTGAACATACGGCCCAGCGTGACCTCGCCCACCGGTACGGAGATGCCGTGGCCGGTGGCGGTAACGGTCAGGCCCCGGCTGAGGCCGTCGCTGCCGGCCATCATGACGCAGCGCACCGTCTTGTTCTCCAGATGCTGCTCCACCTCCATGGTGTAGCGCGTGCCGTTTGCCTCCACGGTCAGCGCCTCATTGATGGCGGGCAGGCTCCCCTCCGGGAAATGTACGTCGATCACGGGGCCTGAAATGCCCGTGATGGTTCCTTGTTTCATTGAGGTCAGCCCTCCTTTTCTTTCTTGCTGCGCTGGGCGCGCTCACCGGCGGAGACCTCGGTGATCTCCTGGGTGATGGCGGCCTGGCGCGCCCGGTTGAATTGAACGGACAGGTCCTTCAGCAGCTCCTCCGCGTTCTGATCCGCCGCGTTCATGGCGGTCATGCGGGCGCTCTGCTCGCTGCAGAAGCTGTCCACCAGCGCGCTGTAAATATAGCCGGTCAGGCAGCTGCGGGCGGCGTTGTCCAGCACCGCCCCTGCGGACGGCACGAACTCATACGCCTTATCCCCGGCGGCAGCCGCCGCGGCGGCGTGAAAGTGCTCCCGGTGCATCGGCAGGATCCTCTCCTGCCGCACCACAGCCTCCAGGCCGTTCTTCATGTCGGTATAGATGACCCATACCGCGCTGATCTCTCCCGCGTCGAACCGTTCCAGCAGCAGCTCCGCGATGTGCCGCGCCCGGTCCAGCGTAGGGTTCTGCGCCGTGTAGTGAAAGCTCTCCTCGATGGCGATCCCCCGCTGGCTGAACCAGCGCCGGCCGTACTCGCCCACCACATACAGCGCCGCGTCGCCGTGGGCGGTCAGCAGCTGCTGCGCCTGCCGGATGGCGTTCTGGTTGTACGCGCCGGCCAGTCCCTTGTCCGCCGTGATCAGCAGGCACGCCGGCACGCCGGGCAGGGGCTTGGCGTTGGGATCCACCGGATCCACATACCGGCTCTCTATAGTGCTGTCCGCGTTGAACACGCGGCCGATCTCCGTCTGCAATGCCTGGAAATAAGGCCGTGTGTTGTCCAGATCCTGTTTGGCCTTCCGCAGCTTCGCCTGGGAGATCAGATACATGGCGTGGGTGATCTTCTGGGTCTGCCGTACGCCTCCGATGCGCCGGCGGATCTCACTGGTGCTGGCCATGCGCTCACCGCCCGCCTGCGCGCTTGAATTTCTCCAGCGCCGTCTTTGCAAAGTCGTTGATCTGGCCACGCAGCTCGTCGTCCAGCGCCGCGCCCTGCTCCAGCTGGAGCATCAGGCTCTGCCGCTGCGCGGCGAACTCGCCCAGCAGGAAGTCCCGCAGGGCGCACACCTGGGCCACCGGCACCTGCTGATAGAGGTGCGCCATGGCCGTCACCAGCGTGACGATCTGCTGTCCCTGGCTCAGCGGAGCACTGCGCCCCTGCCGCAGGATATACATCAGGCTCTGGCCGTAGGCCAGCTGGCTCTTCGTCTCCTCGTCCAGGTCGCTGGAGAACTGGGTAAAGACCTCCATCTCGCGGTACTGGGCCAGGTCGAGACGCAGCGTGCCCACGGCCTTCTTCATGGCCTTCGTCTGGGCCGCGCCGCCCACACGGGACACGGAAAGGCCCACGTTGACGGCGGGGCGGTGGCCGGAGAAGAACAGACTGCTCTCCAGGAAGATCTGACCGTCGGTGATGGAGATGATGTTGGTGGGGATATAGGCGGACACGTCGCCGGCCTGGGTCTCCACGATGGGCAGGGCGGTCATGCTGCCGCCGCCCCGGGCATCGCTGAGGCGGGCGGCCCGCTCCAGCAGGCGGGAGTGCAGATAGAACACGTCGCCGGGGTAGGCCTCACGGCCGGGAGAGCGTCCCAGCAGCAGGCTCAATGCGCGGTAGGCAATGGCGTGCTTGGAAAGATCGTCGTAGACGATGAGCACGTCCTTCCCCTTGTTCATGAAATACTCGCCGATGGACGCGCCGGCGTAGGGCGCGATATACTGCATGGAGGCGGACTCACCGGCGCTGGCGCAGACGATGATGGTGTACGCCATGGCATCGTGCTTTCGCAGCAGCTCGGCGATCTGCGCCACGGAGCTGGCCTTCTGGCCGATGGCAACGTAGATGCAGATCATGTCCTTGCCCTTCTGGTTCAGGATGGTGTCAATGGCGATGGATGTTTTGCCGGTCTGGCGGTCGCCGATGATCAGCTCGCGCTGGCCGCGGCCGATGGGAAACATGGAGTCGATGGACAGAATGCCGGTCTGCATGGGGGTGTTGACCGGCTGACGGTCGATGATGCCGGGGGCCGGACTTTCGATCATGCGGTACTCGTCGGCGGGGATGTCGCCGCCATCGTCGATGGGTGCGCCCAGCGCGTTGACCACGCGGCCGATCATGGCATCGGACACGCCGATGCCGGCGGTCTTGCCGGTGCGGTAGACGGCGCTTCCCTCGCTGACCTCCTCCACGCGGCCGAACAGGATGCAGCCGATGCGGTGGCCCCGCAGCTCCTGCACCATACCGCGGATGCCGCCTTCAAAGAGGAGGATCTCGCCGTAGGCCGCGTTGTCCAGACCGCCCACATAGGCGATGCCGTCCGCCACGGACAGCACGCTGCCCACCTCGCGGGCGCAGACCTCGGGCACCCAGTCCCGAACGGTGTCGCGGATCAGGGGAATGACGGACTGGCCGCCGGCCTTCAGGGCGGCCAGACGCTCCTTCAGCTGGTCCAGACGGCCCTCGGCGGTCCAGTCGATCACCTCGGCGCCAAGCTGAATGCGGAAGCCGCCGGAGGCTGTTTTGTCCCCCTGCCACGAAAGGGTCACCGGCCGGCCGTATTTCTTCGTCAGTACCTCCTCCAGACGGCGCTGCTGGGCGCTGTCAGGCGGGCAGGCGCTGAACAGAGTGGCGGTCAGGCGGGGATCATTCGTGCTCATGCTTCTCCTCCCCTTCGGCTGCGTTCACAAACGCGTCATAGGCGCGGGAAGTTTCCTTCGCCAGCAGCTTCTCCATGGCGGCCTCGGCGATGGACACAGCCTCGCGGTTGGCCTCGGCCACGATCTTCTTGCGGTCGTTCTCCGCGTTCTCCCGGGCGGCGGCCACGATCTTATCGGCCTGCTCCCGGGCGGCGTCGCGCTGCTGCTGGGCATAGGTCTCGGCCTCCTTGGCGGCGGCGGTGCGCTTTTCGTCCAGCTCCGCGTCCAGCGCAGCCTCGCGCCGCTGCATGGACGCCTCCAGCTCGCGGGTGGCCTTCTCGCGCTCTGCGGCGGCGGACTCCATATCGGCGTAGTGCTTCACGCGCTTATCCATGAAGCTCTTCACCGGCTTGAACAGCAGCAGATACAGGCCCCCCACCAGAATGGAGAAGTTGAACAGGTGCAGCAGAATTTGCTGCCAATCAATATTCAGAGGGATGTTCATAGCTTCTCTCTCCGTTTCTTACAGCACAAAGATGATAAGGATGACCACCAGCAGGGCGTAGATGATGGCGGTTTCCAGGAACACAAGGCCCAGCATCATGGTGGTGCGGATCTTGCCCTCGGCCTCCGGCTGGCGGGCGATACCCTCGGCAGACTTGGCGATGGCCATACCCATGCCGATGGCGCCGCCGGCAGCGGCCACGCCGATGGCAATGGCGGACGCCAGCGCCTTGGCACTGTCAACGCTGCTGTCGGCGGTCTGCTCCGTCTGGGCAGCGGCGTCGGCGGCAGGCTCGGTATCGGCGAATGCGGTCACGGTGAGCATTGCGGTCAGGGCCAGCACCAGGCACAGCAGCAGGGCGACAGCCTTCTTATTGGTCAGTTTCTTCATGGTCTCTCTTTCCTCCATCAGTGATTTACAGTTTCAGCTTTGATTTTTTTGGTTTTTTTAGGCTTGGGCGCATGCTTCTCCGTGGTCTCTCCATAGAACATGGAGGTCAGGGTGGTCAGCACATAGGCCTGGATCAGCGCGTGGAGCAGCGTGAACAGCACGGCCACGATCACGGGGATCACGTAGCTCAGCGTCACATAGTAATAGACCAGCTCCGTCACCAGCAGACCGCTGAGCAGCGCGCCGAACATACGGAAGCTCATGGAAATGGGCAGGGAGAAGTCCTTCAGGGCCTTGCCCGCGCCCTTGAGGCCGTTGGCCACGATGCCGCCCACCAGAATGACGCCGTAGGACAGGCAGCCCAGAGAAATGGCGGCGTTCACGTCGGACAGCGGAGCCGGCAGGGCGATGGTGTGGCCGTTGGTGGTGATGGCCTGAAAGCCGAACAGCTCAAACAGCGTACCGATAAAGATGTACACACCGGCGCCGAAAATGTACGCCCCCAGAAAGCCGTTGCGGTGGGGGCTGTTGCCCTTGGCCATGCCGTCAAACATCCCCACCACCGTCTCGACGGCCATCTGGAGCTTGCCGGGAACCAGCTTGAACCGGGGGATGGCAAACAGCCGCAGCAGCAGCGCCGCCAGCAAAATGACAGCCACCACCACCAGTGAGGAGATGTATGCGGGGTTTACGTCCTTCAGCCCGAAGAGGCTGATGCGGTTGGTCCCGTGGAGCACTGCGTCACGCATGGCCTCCTGCACCGATTCCGACTTCCCGTGTCCCGGGACCAGCAGAGAACCGACCAGAAGCGCCGCCGTGATCAGCAGCCACCCCACGATGAACCTGGTTTTCTTCTTTTTTTCCATCCTTTTATCACCTTCCCATGCGATCGGGATTTTGTGCCGCTTTGTGGTTTTTACGGCAGGAGCGGCATGGTGCGTTTCCGACGTCCCGCTATTTCTTAGCGCATTCTTTATACGTTGTGTCAACACCTTGACGCTCCGTTTTTTATTATAATAAAAATTCCCATGCAACACAAGCATTTTTTCCGCGGAGCTGTCCAAACAGTTCCACTTTTTTCACCGGAAAAGGAGCAAACGGCGGGGAATGCCTAAAAAGGGGGAGGGCCCGCGGCAAACACGGGCCCTCCCGGGGTCAGGATTTCCGTTTTTTGGCAAACGCCGCCTTTTTCCGCTCGGACATTTTCCCCTTCTGCGCCGGCTGTCGCGCCGTTGGTGTACCGCGGCGGCCTCGGTTGCCCGTGGTCTCCTTCCGGGGACGGCGGGCGGGCCGCTGGGGCTTCTCCTCCTTTGCGGGGGGCTGGCCGTAGGGCTCACCCTTGCGGGGCCGCAGCAGGCACTCCGGTCCGTAGCCGATGAGGTCGGTGCGTCCCGCCTCCTCCAGCGCCTCCACCACCAGCGCCCGCTTTTCCGGACGGGACCACTGGAGCAGAGCGCGCTGCATGGCCTTGTCCTTCGGGTCCCGCGCCACATACACCGGCGACATATCCCGCGGGTCGATGCCCGTGTAGTACATACAGGTGGACAGGGTGCCGGGGGTGGGGTAAAAGTCCTGCACCTGCTCAGGGGTGCGTCCGTTCTTATGGAGGAGCTCCGCCAGCCTTACGGCGTCGCTGAGGGTGCAGCCCGGGTGGCTGGACATCAGGTAGGGCACCAGATACTGCTGGGCACCGTCCTGCTCGTTGAGCTTCTTATACTGCCGCCAGAATTTGAGAAACACATCGAAATGGGGCTTGCCCATATAATCCAGCACGGAGCTGACGCAGTGCTCCGGCGCCACCTTCAGCTGGCCGGAGATGTGGTACCGGACCAGCTCCTGAAAGAAGTCGCGGTTTTTGTCCTGCAGCATATAGTCATAGCGGATGCCGGAGCGGACGAAGACCTTCTTGATCTTCGGCAGCTGCCGCAGCCTTTGCAGCAGCGCCGTGTACTCGGAGTGGTCCGCGTCCAGGTTGGGGCACGGCTCCGGCGCAAGGCAGCTGCGGTTTTTGCACATGCCGCACTTTTTCTGCTTCTGGCAGCTGGTGTGGCGGAAGTTGGCGCTGGGGCCGCCCACATCGTGGATGTAGCCCTTGAACTGGGGGTCCTCCGTCAGCAGCTGGGCCTCCTCCACCACGGACTGGATGGAGCGGCTGGTGACCATGCGGCCCTGATGGAAGGCCAGCGCACAGAAGCTGCAGCCGCCGAAGCAGCCGCGGTTGTGGGTAATGGAGAAGCGCACCTCCTCGATGGCGGGGATGCCCTCGGTGTACATGGGGTGGACCTCCCGCGTATAGGGCAGGGCGTACAGGCGGTCCAGCTCCTCCCGCCGCAGAGGGCGGGCCGGCGGGTTCACCACCAGCAGGCGGCCCTGACAGGGCTGGAGCACGGCGCAGCCGCGGATGGGATCGTGCTCGTCATACTGGATCTTTGTGGCCCGGGCGTAGGCGGTCTTATCGGCGCAGACCTCCTCATAGGAGGGACAGGGCGCCCGGTGGAAGCGGCAGCCGCTGTCATCGGCGGCGAGGTAGGCCGTGCCGGCCACATCGGTGATGTCGCACACCGGCGTCTTGCGGGCAAGGCGGCGGGCGATCTCCACCGTGGCGCTCTCGCCCATGCCGTACACCAGCAGGTCGGCGGGGGCGTCGAAGAGGATACTGCGGCGCACCCTGTCATCCCAGTAGTCGTAGTGGGCGAAGCGGCGCAGAGACGCCTCCAGCCCGCCGATGACGATGGGCGTGTCGGGGAACGCCTCCCG
>CAKTOK010000009.1 GCA_934589835.1 uncultured Oscillospiraceae bacterium
CGCGTCTGGGGAGAGGCCATTCATCCCAGCCAGAACCGCTTTCTGGTGCAGGTGGATCTTATCTCGGACAACCCCGCCGCGCTGCCCGCCACCAAGAACACGAAGACTTCTTTCTGTGAAGCCGATCCGCGCCTGAAGAACCTGCTCAGTTGGATCGCCTCCTACGTCCCCGCCCCGGCCAAGGATGTGGATTCAATGGAGCTGCGGTACGTCAAGGAGCTGACCGCCAAGCGGGAGAACGACCCTACCGCCCTGCGGGTGAGCCGTGAGGAGCCTGTGTTCCAGAAGATCGGACTGAAGGCCAAGGTTGACCTGTTCGTGGGCTACATCGACCGCGTGACCATCTACGAGGCCAAGGCCGGCAAGACCAAGGCGCTGGATCTCTATCAGCTCCGTATGTACGTGGACGGCTGCGCACTGGACAATAAGCCTGTGGATGAAGCCGTGCTGATCGCCAAGCGCCATTCGGCTGAGGTGAAGGAGCTGCGGGACATCCTGAACACCCTGACCGCGCCTGACGGACGCCCCTACAACTTTCGGTTGGCTACATGGGATGAAGAGGGTATCGTGATCCGCCAGAGCGCGTGAGAACAGCGGGGGAAAAGTGTGCAATGATTGCACACTTTTCCTCTGGCAGAGAGGAATGAGAATATGGCCGGAGAAAGCGCCGTCATCCACTGGACTTACACCACAAAATCAGGTACAATGGGAGCAGAAATTCACAAAGGAGAAAGGACGAACGACCATGACATATACTTCCGCACAGGCCAACAAGCTGCTGAGAAAGCTCAACGACGAGCACGCCGCCCTGCTGGACAAGGAAAACCGCAGTAAGGATTTCCGCGCCGCCATGGGCGAGGACGTGGAGTCGGTGCGCCCCGTCTACGACTACGCCGACACGCAGAAGAAATTGGCGGAGTTAGAGCAGCGTATCCGCCATGTAAAGCATGCTATCAACGTCTTTAATGCCACCCACGTTATCCCCGATTTTGGTATGACCATCGACGAGATGTTGGTGTACATCCCCCAACTGACCCAGCGCAAGAACAAGCTGGCCGACATGAAAGCCCGTCTGCCCAAGCAGCGGGTGGAGGAGCAGTACGGGCGGCAGTCCAATATCATTGATTACACCTATGCCAACTACGACCTGGCGGCGGTGGAAGCCGACTACGAAAAGGTCAGCGATGAGCTGTCCCGCGCCCAGCTGGCACTGGATGCCGTAAACCAGCGGGACACGTTTGAACTGGCGGAGTAAAAAACCGTTCCGTCGCGCTGTCCGCACCATTTTTTATGACAAGTAGCGACCTCCGACCGTGTTCAATGTTGCTGCGGAGGCGGGTTATTCTATTTGTTATTGGGTTATGTGACCCGTGTTCCATGTTTCGGGTCGTTGATGTAACTGGCTGCGGAAGCCGCGAGAAAACTTTTCCCCCGGAGGTCGAAGTACGGTTATAGATCTCCGGTTTTTCATCAGAAAAAGTGTGCAATGATTGCACACTTTTCCAAAGGAAGGTGAGGTATGAACGTAAAAGAACTGATCCTGAGTCAGTCTGCGGCGGACATTGCCGCCGCGCTGGTTGACCGGTTGGACATTGAACCCGGCAAAAGCTCTATGACTCTCTCCACGAAGCAGAGGAGTTAGACAAACTTCCGCCGGAGGAGAGGGCAAAACGCTTTTTCTCTGCGGAGGAGGTCTTTGCCGAGTTGGGCATCCCTGAACCTTCCGAGGAGGAACGGCAGGAAACGCATCGGCAGATGTGCAGGGAGATGCTGATCAATAGTCTGAGAACGTATCAGATGCTTGAGAAATATGTGAAAAAGTAATAAACAGAGAAGGCCATCGGCAAATAGCCGATGGCCTTTTCTGTCAGTACCACGTCACGCCTGCACCCTATACTTCAAGCGGTTTCCGTACCGCGTTGAGGTCAGTAGGCCCAGATGCTCAAACTTCAGCACAAAGCTGCGGATGGTGGCATAGGCGGCATTGCCAAAGTCCTTTTCCAACTGCTTGGTGGAGAACTCAGCTTCCCCGTATGCGGAGAGGACAAAGCTCCACAGAGCCTTTTCCTTCTCCGTAACCTGCCCCTGCGACAAAGCGGCCTGAAACGCCTCGGTCGTCCGGCGGGCAGGGAGCACTCCGTTCAGCTTGTGATACACATTTTCAATGAAATACACCAAAAACGGCGTTACGTCCAGCACGCCGCTGATGTGGGCATTCTCCTCGGCCAGCGTATAGGCATCGTAGTACCCCTTGCGGCTCTTGTTGACGTACTCAGACAGCGGCACGAACAGAGCGGAGGAATATCCCTGCTGCACCAGATACCACAGGTGCATCAGCCGCGCCATTCTGCCGTTGCCATCAAAGTAGGGGTGCAGATAGGCAATATAGAAGTGGATCAGGGCCGCTTTCAGCAGGTCATTGCTGTCGGATTCCTCATGGATGAAGCGCACCAGCTCCCCCATACGCTCCGGCAGCTGCTGCCACGGCAGTCCGGTATGCTCTACCTTGGAGCCGACCACGTACACACTGTCGTGCCGGTAGAAGCTGCCGGGGCGCAGCCGGTCTTCCTTCGGCAGATAAGCACCGATGGCGGTCTCATACAGCTGATGGATAGATGCTTCGGTGATCCTGTTGGCGGGGTCGCTGATGAACTCCAGCCCCTTTTTCATGCCATAGATGCGGTTCTCGCTTTCATCCGCCGGAGCAAAGCCGGACAGGATCTTACGGACGCTGTCGCGGGAGAAATCCACCTGCTCGATGGTGAAAGTGGAGATGATCTCCTCCTCCATGGCATTTGCACCGTAAAGCTGTGTGCTGCTCTGCGGCGTCAGCAGGATTCGAGCGGCAGAGAGATGCACCTGCGCGACACTATTCAGATAGACAAGGGCCTGCCCGGAAAAGTCCCTCAGCGGCAACGGATGGTAGAAACCATTCTTCAGCAGCGAAACAAACTCTCCCATATCCGCCTGCGGATATTTATAGCCCAGCTTCTTCAAGTCCAGCACACTTCTATCCGACAGCATTTTGGTAAACAACGCAGCGTCCATATAGCACCTCTTGTTGATATTAAATGGTATCAGTTGATATCAGTATACAGAAGTGTTTCCGGAAATGCAAGAGAAAATGCCGTTGTAGGCCTTGAAGAATCCAAGATCGAAATCTTGCGGCCCAAAAGTGATGAAATCAACATCAAGTTTCAGAGGAGCTTTCTTGAAGTAAATGTATTCACAAATTGGTAGAGATAGCTTCCCGCGTCATCCGCGCCTCGCCGGAGGACAGCTCATCGGCACTTTGCGCACAACCCCTCAAATTTGACCTCTCCCGCGCCTGAAACGCCCCTCAAACGCCCCGTTTACAGGTCAATTTTAGGGCTGATGCGCACCGCCGCCAAACTCACAAATCGTTGCGGCACAACGGCTTTAAGTCATTTCCGGTCGCTCCACATCCCATTGGATAGGCTCCATGCCCATGGAGCGGATGGCGGCGATGACATGGTCGTCGTACTCGCCGTAGGGACAGCGGATCAACGTGGGCGTCACACCGGTGACGGCGCGGATCCGCTGGTTGCTGGCGGTGACATCCGCCACGATCTGGTCGGCGGACAGACTGTTGTAGTGGTCGTGGTGGTTGGAATGGCTCATGACCTCGTGCCCTGCATCGTGCAGGGCCTTCACCGATTCGGGATATTTCTCCGCCCAGTCTCCCACCACAAAGAATGTGGTCTTCACATTGTACTGCGCCAGAACGTCAATGAGCGTCTGAGTGTCCTCGTTGCCCCACGCCGCATCGAAGCTGATGGCGCACACCTTCTGGCTCCGCTCCACCGAGTAGATGGGCAACTGCCGCGCGCTGCCTGCCGCGCTGACGGCGGCAGGGTAGTTCACCACATAGAAGATGGCCGCCGCCAGCACCAGCGCCGCGCCGCCCGCCATGTACCACCGCCGCAGCAGGAATACCTTTGTTTTTTTCATAGCACATCCGCCCTTTCCGGTTTTGTACGATTCTATTCACGGCCGCGGCCGGTCAGTACTTCTCCGCTGCGGCGGCGCGGCCTCGTCAAAACCCACGAAAACAGAGATAATTTAATGCGCTAATTTGTTAGCGCAACAGCACGATAAAGTATTGACGCGGTAAAGCGCTTTTGCTATGATATGGAACATAAAACCGGCGGTGATGATCCGCGTCGGAAAAAAGCAAAGAGAGGGCAATCACATGAGAAAGACGGGGATGCGTTTGGTACTGCTTGTATTGGCGGCGGTCGCGGCGCTGGGCTGTGCGGCCTGCGGCAGCAAGGACGAGACAGGAAGCGGAGATCGCCTGGAGCAGATCCGGGCGAGGGGCTATATCGAGCTTTGCACCGAACCGTATTTTGCGCCCTACGAGTACGTCGATCCTACCAAGACCGGCGATGAGCAGTATCAGGGCATGGACATCGAGGTGGCCAGGTACATTGCCGACAAGCTCGGCGTGGAGCTGCGGATCACCGCGCTGGACTTCACGGCGGTGCTGTCCGGCGTGGCGGATGGCAAGTATGACCTCGCCATTTCCGCGATTGCGTATTCTCCCGCTCGTGCGGAGGCCATGCGCCTGTCCGATGTGTACTATTCCAACAATGACGGCTATGGCTTCCTTGTCCGCAGCGGAGACGCCGGTCGGTACACGGATATCGCATCGCTGAAGGACGCGGTGGTGATCACGCAGAGCGGCTCGGTACAGGAGGCGCTGTATGACCAGTTTGTCGACGGGGCGTGCAGGGAATTCAAGCTGGTGGCCAACATGACCGACGGCTATCTGGCGGTATCCGAGGGGAAGGCGGACGTGTGCATTTGCTCCACCGCCTCTGCCGAGCTGTATGCAGAGGCCAACGGCGGGCTGGCGATCCCGGCGTTTCGCTTTGAGGTGGATCCCAACATGAACGGCACCTGCGTGGCCATGCCCGCTGAGGATACCGAGTCTCTGGCGGAGCTGGTGAACCAGTGCATTGCCGAGCTGAACGAAAGCGGCAGGTCGGAGCTCTGGTACAAGCAATATGAGTCTGCGGCGGCGGAGCTGGGGATCAAATGACAGCGCAGAGCCGGTGATCGGACATCGGGCATAGGAGCATGGCGCCATGGAAAAAATCATCAAGATCTTGACAAAATACTATCCTGTTTACCTCTCGGGCCTGTGGGGGACGCTGTGGATCTCTGCGGTGACGGTGCTTTCCGGCGGGCTGCTGGGCATGGCGGTGGCGCTGATGCGTATGAGCCGCAGCAGGCTCCTCAGTACCGCTGCCAAGTGGTATGTAGAGCTCCTGCGGGGCACGCCGATCCTGCTGCAGCTATATTTCTTCTGGATCGGACTGCCCAAGCTGGTCCCCTTTGAGCTCAGCGATACACAGTGTATTGTGGCGGCGCTGGCCGTGAATGCCTCCGCATTCATCTCCGAGATCATCCGGGCAGGCATCGCTGCCGTGGACAAAGGGCAGTGGGAGGCCGCCAGGAGCATCGGCCTGTCTGAGACGCATACGATGACCCATGTGATCCTGCCGCAGGCGGTGAAGAATATCCTGCCGGCCTTGTGCAACGAGTTCATCTCCACCGTCAAGGGCACGTCTCTGGCGTCGGTATTTTTTGTGGGCGAGCTGATGACCAGCTTCAAAACCGTACAGAGCGCCACGTTTCTGGCGCTGCAATCGCTGGTCATCGTGGGCGCGATCTATTTTACGCTGAATCTTGTGCTGTCCCGTCTGCTGGGACTGCTGGAAAGGAGGCTGACCGCCAGTGACTGATGTGATCCTGAGAACGGAAAACCTGAGAAAGCGCTTCGGCGAGCTGGAGGTGCTGAAGGGGATCACCACCGATGTCCGGCGGGGAGAGGTGGTATCCGTCATCGGACCCAGCGGCGGCGGGAAGTCTACCTTTCTGCGGTGCCTGAACCTGCTGGAGACGCCAGACGGCGGCAAGGTGTTTTACGAGGGCCGCGAGGTGACCGGCGCCAAGCTGGATATCGCCAAATACCGGCAGAGCATCGGAATGGTGTTCCAGCACTTCAACGTATTTCCCAACATGACCGTGCTGGAGAATGTGACGCTGGCGCCGGTGCTGGAAAAGAAGGTGCCGAAGGCGGAGGCGGAGGCAGAGGCCATGGCGCTGCTGCGGCGGGTGGGGCTGGCGGAAAAGGCGGGCGAATTTCCCCGCAGGCTATCCGGCGGGCAGAAGCAGCGTCTGGCGATCGTCAGGGCGCTGGCCATGAAGCCGGAGATCATGCTCTTTGACGAGCCCACCTCCGCGCTGGATCCGGAGATGGTCAAGGAGGTGCTGTATGTGATCCGTGAATTGACGTGCAGCGGCATGACCATTCTGATCGTGACACACGAGATGGCGTTTGCCCGGGAGGTGTCCGACCGGGTGCTGTTTATCTGCGGCGGCATGATCAAGGAGGGGGGGACACCGGAGCAGATATTTACCTGTCCGAGAGACCCCAGCACCGTCAAATTTTTGAGCATGGTTTTATAAAAGGAGAAGAAGGATATGATCCGGATCATCAAGGAGCTTGTGGCCGCCAAGGCGGATACCGCCGTCGACCTGGCGAAGAAAATATGGAGCTATGCGGAGCTGGCCTATGAGGAGACCCAGTCTGCCGCCGCGCTCATCGAGGCGCTGGAGCAGGAGGGCTTTACCATCGAGAAGGGGATCGCCGGCATCCCCACGGCGTTTACCGCGGTCTTCAAAAGCGGCAGCGGTAAGCCTGTGGTAGGATTCCTGGCGGAATACGACGCGCTGGCGGGCTTGAGCCAGAAGGCGGCATGGCCGGTACGGCAGGCGATAAAGGAGGGCGGCGCGGGCCACGGCTGCGGCCACAATCTGCTGGGAGCGGGATGCTTTGCCGCCGCCGCCGCGCTGAAGGACTATCTGGTTCGAGAGAGGAAGGACGGCACGGTGATCTTCTTCGGCTGTCCGGCTGAGGAGGGCGCCGGAGCAAAGCAGTTTATTGCCCGTGCAGGCTACTTTGACAACGTGGACTTTGCCTATACCTGGCATCCGGAGACGGTCAACGAGGTGGGCTCACGGGGCAGTGTGGCCATCATGGGAGCAAACTTTATTTTTGACGGCGTCGCCGCCCACGCCGGAGGCGAACCGCATCTGGGCCGCAGTGCGCTGGACGCCTGTGAGCTGATGAATGTGGGCTGCAACTATCTGCGGGAGCACATGATCGATGCAGCCCGTATCCACTACGCTTACTCAGACCCCGGCGGTACGGCGCCCAACGTGGTGCAGGGTCATGCCGTCATAAAGTACGAGGTGCGCGCGCCGAAGGTCAGTCAGGTGCAGGAACTGTTTACCCGGGTGGTGGATGTGGCCAGAGGCGCGGCGCTGATGACCGGCACGCAAATGCGGTATGACATCACGATGGCGTTTTCCGACTATGTACCCAACCGCACGCTGGGCGCGTTGGTGGACCAGTGCCTGCGGGAGCTGGGCGCACCGGACTGGAGCGAGGCGGACTACGCGCTGGCGGCGGAGTTCCTGCGGACCTATCCCCGCACGACCATGGCGGGCATCCGCGAGAAGCTGCTGGCCTATTTCACGCCGGAGGAGCTGGATGAGGCGCTGGCCCGCCCACTGGACAGCGTGATCCACCCCTTTGATCCGCGGGAGACGGGATACAGCTCCGGCTCTACGGATGTGGGCGACGTGGGCTATGCCACGCCGACGGTCATGCTTCACATGGCCACGGCCTGTCTGGGCAATGTGGGCCACTCCTGGCAAAACGCGGCCCTTGCCTGCTCAAGCATCGGCATGAAGGGGATGCTGCGCGCTGCGGAGGCCATGACGCTGGCGGCGGTACGCACGATGGAGCAGCCGGAGCTGATCCGGAAGGCCCGTGCAGAGCTGGAGCAGAAGAATGGCGGCAGCTATCAATGCCCGCTGCCGGATTACGTCACACCGCCCATCGGCCGCTATTGAGCGCGCCGCGGGGCGAGGAGAAGCCTGTCGCATTTCGGCGTTTCCCTGTTGACATCCGTCAAGGGAAACCGTATAATGATATGCGGCGGCGTGGGCCGCCGGCCAATTCAATAGAAAGGTCCGAAGATGCTGTGTAGCCGCCTGCCGCAACGGCCCTCAGGGGTCAGGCAGGGGCTTCAAAGGAACGGGGTGCAAAGCCCCGCGCGAACGGCACTGTGAGCGCAAGGACGTACCGAGGCGGCGGATGCCGCTGGGGCGAAAGCCCGCCATTGCAGAAACACTTCTGCGAGAAGGCAGGTCACGAACGAGGAGAGTCATCTCCGCGGCGCGAGTCAGAAGACTTACATGGAGGAGGACCACCAACAGCGGGCGCTCTCTCCGTGATGTATGGATTAGGCAGGAGTAGGCGCCGACGCCTCCCGACAGGGGAGACGGCCGGCGCTTTTTCTGTGGCAGACCCCGCTGGTCATGCTCCGGAAACGGAGCGGGACCGGCGTTTTCTGCGTATGGACTTGTCAGGTCGGGACGGCTTTGCCGTCTGCTTTCCATCTGGGCGGGAGGGGCTGCGGCCTCTCCCGCCCTCTCTCTCTTATGTGGAATGACAAGCCGCTGCCGTTGGCCAAGGGAGCCTTACCCCTTTATCCGCGTGTGCGGTGGAGATAGAGAAGATTCATATAAGGAGGAGTTCACATGAACAACAGGAAAAGCATGGGCCAGCGTGTGTCGGCCCTGCTTTTGACGCTGGTCCTGTGCCTGACCATGGTGCCGCAGCTGGCCTTTGCCGCCGGCTGCGTGACTGCGTCCGCCGACGCGGCCACCGCCTATACGGTCAAGACCGGCCAGCAGCTGGCCATCGACCTGACCGAGGTGTTTTCCGACGCCTCGGGCCACGAGCTGACCTATACGCTGGATGACGGCAATTACGGCACCCAGACCAAGATCGCAGCCAACGCGGCCAACGGTCACCAGACGCTGTACTTTGCCAACCCCACTGCGGGCACCTATACCCCCACGGTGACGGCCGCCTGCAAGCAGGGCGGCACGACGTCCGTGCGCTTCACCATCACGGTGGAGGCCGGCGCGGCGGGGGATGCCGCTCAGTACGGCTACGATGAGACGCCGGCGGATACGGTATCCGTCTACGTCACCATCTCCAGCGACGGCGTGCCCCTGACGGCTACGGACGGCACGGTGCTGTCCCATTTGAAGGTGGACGTGCCCTACTTCGATCTGGACAAGCAGGGCCTGTCCGACTACTACCGCTACGGCACCAAGAACGGCAGCGGCGCCTATGTCAACGAGGAGCTGGTCAAGCGCCCCACCGCCCTGCACCTGTATCTCTACCTGCTGGGCGTGTACTATCTGGGCCTGTCTCCGGAGGAGGTCACCTCCGGTGCGGAGCAGATCGTGGGCCATGACGGCGGCATGGGCGTGTACAGCATGAACGGCAGCCGGGCCTATGACGACACGAAGCTGGCGCTGAACATCACCGGCAGCGCTACCTCCCTCTATATGCAGCAGTTCTGGGGCCACGATGAGAACCTCATGTACTACCGCAACCACGTCTATCCCCTGATGAGCGCCGGCTGGGGCAGCACGGCGGACTATATCCTGCTGTCCGACGGCGATACCATTGATCTGGCCATGTTCAGCGACTGGCAGTTCTGGACCAGAGGCGCCTTCGCCGCCTTCAACGAGGACGACTACACCGTGATGGCCGACCAGCCCCTGACGTTCCAGACCGTCAAGTATGAAACGCGGTCCGTGGCCGACGGCGGCTCGGAGTCCTTCCGGCCCATCACCGGCCTGAACGTCACCGTCTATGACGCCGACTGGCAGCCGGTGGGCACCGTGGAGGCCGACAGCGGGAACCGCTACACCTACACCTTCTCTCAGGCGGGCACCTACTACCTGATGGCCGCCGATGCCAATGCCGGCACGGGCGATGCCTGCTACGCGCCTGCCACCGCCAAGGTGACGGTGACATCCGCGCCGGTCCCCACCCGCAAGGCGGACTATCCCGCGGAGACGACGGCCACGGTCCAGACCAACAGGGCCTATCTCCTGAGCGACCTCCAGAGCGGCAGGATCTTCCAGCCGGCGGACGGTCAGAAGCTGACCTATGAGAATTACTACTACCAGCGCTCCACCGACGGCGGCAAGACCTGGAGTCCCATGACCCGGTTCACCAGCGCCCTGTTCGGCGCCACCACCATCCAGATCACGGAGCAGGCCGAGGGCGTCTACACCTACCGGTTCTGCGCCTCCCATGACGGCAAGAACTTCTCCGCCGACACCTGGACCCTGACCCTCACCGTGGAGGACGCCCCCGTGATGGACTTCACCTTCCTGGTGGGGCAGGACTACACCGGCGCGTATCCCACCATCAAGCTCTACACCGTGGAGCAGGATAAGGACGGCAACGAGGTGCTGGGCAAGGAGCTGGAGAACTGCTTCCTGTACAGCAATTTCACCGGCACCCTGCCGGAGGGCGAGGCGGCCTACGACCCCGCCGCCGGTAAGCTGGCCAACAACTACCAGACGTTCTACGCCCGCCTCACCGCCGGACGCTACGGCTACCGTGCCTTTACGGCCGACGGTACGGCGCTGGGCGGCATGATGCTGGATCTGCCCACCGATACCAACGTGGACGGCCTGGCCGGCGGCGGCACCAACATCTATCTCCAGTGCGTATCCTTCTACACCAGCAGCAAGAAGCTGGACAAAACCTACTTCACGGCGGATGAGTATCATGTGCGGGTGGACTGCCCCATCATGAAGACCTCCTGCGCCATGGGCGATGTCTATAGCAAGGGCAATTACGCCTACTATCCCACCGTGCTGTACGCTGCGGGCAACGCCTGCCTGTACAACTCCTACGGCTATCCCGACATTGACGGCTATATCTTTACCCAGAACATCAACCAGACCTTCCCTGCCAGCTACCGTGCCGGCACCAAGACGGTGAACATCAACACCGCCGTCGAACTGACCGTCACCGTCCCTGACAACGCCGAATTCGGCCTGTACTTCCAGTGGAACAACTTCAACACCACGGAGGTGGCTCCCGACTGGGGCGACGCGGACGCGCCCTATGCCGACCGCTGGAAGGACAATGGCAACGGCACCAAGACCGCCACCTATTTCATCTCCAAGAGCAACAGCAACTACACCTGGCGCCTCAGCGATGCGGCCCATGTGACACAGGCGGGCTGGCTCGGCTCCGTGGCCGCCGCCAAGGAGATGACCTTCGCCTTCGGGGAGGATGCCGCCACCGATCGCCGCTCCCACGATTTCAGCCAGCTGGGGACGCAGACCAGCAAGCGCGACGAGGCGGATCTGCAGGTGAATCTGGACCCCAGCGGCTACGAGGCGATCTCCGGCACCACCCGTGTCCGGGCCTACCGCCACTGGCAGCTCATCAACTCTGATGCCGGCAACATTATGGTGGAGCCTGACTTCCACTGGGATGTAGCCGCCGGCGACGCCACGCTTGAAACGGTGAATGGCGGCAACGCCACCGCCAACTGGGCGGACGTGACCCCGGGCACGCAGGACTCTATCCTCACCGTCTATTATGACAGCGTGGACGTGAACCCCGGCAGCCACGGCACCCACGGCGGCCTGTTTCCCGCCACCAGCCCCGCCCGTGTGGGCGTCATCGTGGTGGGCGGCGCCGATGTGACGCACGGCACCGCCGATGCGGACGTGGACTTTAACATGAAGGCGGGCGCTACCACCACCCGCTCCATGGACTGGGACTACAACTATGATACCTGGTTCTACGGCGCCAACGAAACGGACCCCACGCTGGACTTTGCGGTAAAGGCCACCGGTGACGTGACGGTGGAGTACGCCTTTGTCACCACCACCGACAGCATGACCACCAGCGTCTCCGATTTCCGCACCGTTTCCGCCTCCAACGGCCGCTACGCCGTGCCGCTGGCCGCGTTCAATACCTCCGGCAACGGGATGGGCGGCACCGTCATCATCAAAATGACCGACTATACCGGCGTCAGCTACCGTCTGGTGCGGGTGGCCAAGGTCACCATCACGGCGGAGAACGTCAGCAACCCCGGCGAGGATCTCATGCCCGGCGATCAGGTGAAGCTGAGCTTCCGCGGGATGTACCGCGCCGTCAACAAGATCTCCGGCGTGTTCAATCCCACCATATTCGAGGCCCACTACTCTGCGGGCGATGCGGACAACAAGGGCACGCTGGGCCAGTACCAGCGCATGGACAACGTCACCGTCACCGCCACCGTCCCCGAGGATGTGTCCTTTGCCGACGGTGCAGAGACAGCGGAATACGTTTTCACCAACGGCTATACCTACGGCTCCATGTACTCCGCCGCCAACCCCTTCGCGTTCCTCTATAACATGACGGACGCCGGCGTGGGCACCAACTTCAACGCCGTCACCGTCACCTACTATCTGAACCACTATGCCGATGCCGTGGTCACCGTCCACCGCAAGGTCACCTATGACGTGGCCCTGCGCGTTACCGACGGCAACGGCAAGACCCTGACCGGCGTGACCGTCGCATTGACCGATGCCGATGGCAGCGCCTGCGAGGCCGGCAGCAACGGCCGCTTCACCTTGGGCTACGGCCGCTACGCCTACACTCTCAGTAAGTCCGGCTATGTTACCGCGCGGGGCAGCTTCTCTCTGGGCAGCGCCGACGCGGACCGCGTGAAGAACGGCGTCCTGACCATCGGCGCATCCATGGATGCTGCGGGCGCCAACAGCTGGGACGGCAAGACCCTCACCCAGCCCCAAACCGATGAGAACGGCGTCTATCAGATCGGCACCGGCGCGGAGCTGGCGTGGTTCGCCGCCAACGGCGGCAAGAGCTCCGCCGTCCTCACCGCCGATATCGAGCTGGCAGGCTGCGACTGGACCCCCATGAGCAAGCTCTACGGCAGCTTTGACGGACAGGGCCACGTGATCCGCAACCTGTACGTCAACAAGGCCAGCTATCCGCTGGGCCTGTTCGGCTATCTGCAATCCGGCGCGTCCGTGACCCGTCTTGGCGTCACCGGCGATGTGATCTGCTCCGCCAAGAGCAACGCGCAGGCCGGCGGCATCGCGGGCTACATGAACGACAACAGCTCCGTCACCCAGTGCTGGAGCGCCGTGAACGTCACCACCGCCAAGCACGGCGGCGGCATCGCGGGCTACGCGGCCAACGGCGCGGCCATCACCGACTGCTACGCCACCGGCACGATCCGCACCACCGCCGCCAACGAGTGCTATCTGGGCGGTATCGTGGGCGCGGGCTTCAGCCGTACCGCCGGCGCGACCCTCACCAACTGCTATACCACCTCCACCGTCATCGGCAGCGGCAATACCGCCTCCTATGTGGGCGGCCTGTCCGCCGTCAGTGCGGAGGCCAAATACGTCAACAGCTACTATCTGGCGGGGACCGTCTCCGGCGGAAGCCCCAAGTACGGCGTCACCGGCCTGGGCGTTGCCAAGACCGCCGACGAGCTGAAGGCGCTGGCGGAAACGCTGGGCGAGCGCTTCGCCGCCGATCCCCGCGGCAAGCTGAACAGCGGCTATCCCATTCTGGCGTGGCAGGTCGTTGACATCCCCGTGATCCCCGGCGATGTCAACGATGACGGCACGGTGGACGATGCGGACGCCGCCATGGTCTACGCCTTCGTCAACGCCAAGCTGACACCCAACGACCTGCAATCCGCCGCCGCCGACGTCAACGGTGACGGGAAGATCACCGCCGCCGACGCGGAGCTGATCTACGCCTTCTATCTCGGTGAGATCAAGTCTCTCACCGCCAATAACTGAGGAGGGAAACAGACATGAAAAAATTCGTATCCTTCCTGCTGGCACTGGTCCTCACCCTGAGCCTGACCCCCCATGCGCTGGCCGCCGTCATCGTTCCGGCATCGGACGTGACCGAGGCCGCCGCGGGCCAGACCGTCAAGCTGACGGTCACGGCCTCCCAGGACGAGCCGCTCACCGGCGTGGTGTGCCTGAACTATCGGGTGTACTTCGATGAGGAAGCCGTCGAGCTGGACGCTGCCGCCTGCACCGCCGGTGCGGAGGGCGTCCGCCTGACGGAGAAAAAGACCGCTGCCGACGGCAGGACCTATTACGCCGTGTCCCTGCTGGATCCCACCAGTAAGGGCCTGACCGTCACCGGCGACCTGTATACGCTGGCCTTCCGTGTGAAGGACGGCGCGCTGGCCGGCAGCGAGACGGCCTTCACCGTGGAAAAGGCCCATGTCTACACCATTGCCGACGGCGCCATGCAGCCCGTGGACAACGGCGCTGTGGACAGCAGCACCGTGACGGTGAAGATCGTCTCCGGCATCCCCTACGATGTGACCATGACCGCCGCCCAGGCGGAGGAGAAGGGCATCACCGTGACGTGGGAGGCCGCCGCCAACGCCGTGACCTACACGGTCTACCGCAAGGTCGCCGGTACCAACAACTGGGTCATCATCGCCCGTAACGTGGACGGCACCAGCTACACCGACGCCACGGTCAAGGCCGGTGAGAGCTACACCTACACCGTCCGCGGCGTGGCCGCCGACGGCAGGACCATGAGCAAGGGCTACGACCATACCGGCGTCACCGCCAGGGCGTACAGCGCCTCCACCGTCCCCGCCGATGTGACCATGACCGCCGCCAAGGCCAATATCGGCAGCATCACCGTGACGTGGGAGGCCGCCGAGGGCGCCAAGACCTACACGGTCTACCGCAAGCCCACCGGCACCAACAGCTGGGCCATCATCGCCCGCAGCGTGGGCGGCACCAGCTATGACGACACCACGGCCAAGGTCGGTGAGAGCTATACCTACACCGTCCGCGGCGTAGCACCCGACGGCAAGACCATGAGCAAGAGCTATGACCGCACCGGCGTTACCGCCGCCATGACCGCCGCCGTGGCCACCCCCGCCGATGTGACCATGACCACCGCCAAGGCAGCCACCGGCAGCATCACCGTGATGTGGGAGGCCGCCGAGAACGCCAAGACCTATGTGGTCTACCGCAAGGCTGCCAGTACCAACAACTGGGCCATCATCGCCCGCAATGTGACCGGCACGTCCTACACCGACAGCACCGTGAGCGCCGGTGAGAGCTACACCTACACGGTGCGCGGCGTGGCGTCCGACGGCAAGACCATGAGCCGCAGCTACGACCACGACGGCGTCACCGCCAGCGTGCCCGCCTCCCGCGTGCCCGCCGACGTGACCATGGTCTCCGCCAAGGCGGATTCCGCCGGTATTCTGGTGACGTGGAAGGCCGCCTCCGCCGCCCAGACCTACACGGTCTACCGCAAGCTGGCCGGCACCAATAACTGGGCGATCGTGGCCCGCAGCGTCACCGGTACGGCGTGGAAGGACATCAGCGCCGTCAGGGGCACGCCCTACACCTACACCGTCCGCGGTGTGGCCGTGGATGGCCGGACCATGAGCAAGGGCTATGACCGTACCGGCGTCACCGACACGGTCACCAAGGCCTCCGCCATGCCCGCCGACGTGACCATGACCGCCGCCAAGGCCGGCAGCGCCGGTATCACCGTGACGTGGGAGTACGCGCTGGATGCCAGGACCTACACGGTCTACCGCAAGCCCGCCGGTACCAATAGCTGGGCCATCATCGCCCGCAATGTGACCGGTACGTCCTACACGGACAAGACCGCCTCCGCCGGCGAGAGATACACCTACACCGTGCGCGGCGTGGCCGCCGATGGCAAGACCATGAGCCGCAGCTATGACCGCACCGGCGTCACCGCCGCGATGCCCAAGTAACACACGCATCCATACTGAACTGACCCTCTGCCGCTCCTGCCTTCGGGCAGGAGCGGCAGAGGAGAACTGCACATCAACAGCACCCGACGGGCGCTGTTCTGTGCGTTTCTGAGGGGAACGCAGAGAACAGCCTCTGTCCGCTGCAAACAGGAGGAATTACCATGAAAAAACGGCTCACATCCCTGCTGCTGGCTCTGACGCTGGCCCTGACCTGCCTGACGCCGTCTCTGGCGGCGGAGACGGGCGGCACGTTCTGGCTCACCGCCTCCACCGCCGATATCACGCTGATCGAGCCCGCCGCCGTGTCCTATACGGCGGGCCAGACGGTGCTGCAAGCGCTGGAGGGCAGCGGCTACGCCTTCACCCGCGAGGGCGGCATGGTCACCGCCATCTGCGGCCGCACCGGCAACTACACCGTCTATTACGATGGCGGCGGCTACGACCTGGACGCCCCCGCGTCCGCCGTTACCGCCGTGTCCTTCTCTGAATACACCGGCGCCTACGACTCATCCCTCACGTCCCTCACCGCCCTGATGGGCCGCTGCCGTGCCCGCACGGACAACGTGCAGCACTATCCGCCCGCCGCCTCCGCCTACGAGGCCGGCCTGACGGCCCTGCGTACCGGCGGCTGGTCCGCCGCCTACGCATCGCTGGAGTCGGCCATGGCCGACTATGACGCCATCCGCAGCGGCCCGCAGCATACCGTGACGCTGACGGCGCGGCGGGGCGATAGCGCCGTGCCCGCCGCCCGCCTGACCCTGACGGATGCCTACGGAAACGTCACCGTCTCCGACACCGGCAGCGCCCGGGTGGTGGCGGGGGCGTACACCTACGCCGTCACCGACGGCAGCGACCGCACGGAGGGCACGCTCACCGTTTCCGGCGATACCGCCCTCACCGCCGCCCTGCCGGAGGGCCGGTGGTTCGGCGATGTGGAGATCCTGCTGGACGGCACGGCCCTCTCCGGCACGCAGGATGCCGCCGCCCGTCAGGCCGTGTACCAGCTGCCCGACGCCTGCGGCCGCACCGGATTGACCCTGTATGCCTGCCGCGGCGCGGATACCCCCGCCAATGCCCGCCTGCGTACCATCTACACCGATGTGGACGGCAGGGACTGCTCCGCCATCAGCCGCAGCTGGAACAGCGCCCAGACCTCGCTGGCCCGCCTGACGGACACCGGCATGACCGACTGCACCTTCCGGCTGGAGGCGCAGTACGATGTGTCCGGCGCCACCCAGATCCAGTCCTACACCGTGACCCTGCGCCGCACGCCTACCCTGACGGCCCTGACCGTCACTGACGGCGGCGTAGACCAGCCGCTGGACTTCTCACCGGACACCCTGAGCTACACCGTGCCGGTGCTCTCCGAGGCCGTCACCGTGTCGGCCCAGCCCTACGACGCATCCTATGCCGTCTCCGGCGCCGGTGATGTAGCCCTGACGGCGGACCGCCGGACCCATACCGTCTCCGTCACCGCCGCAGGCCGCACCGCCGCCTATACGCTGACGCTGGAGAAGACCGCTCCCGCCGTGGTGCGCGTCACCGCGCCGGAGGGCGTAACGGTGTCCGTCACCAACCGCGCCGGCGCAGCCATCGCTCCCGACGGCGACACCTACCGCCTGCTCCCCGGCGCGACCTATATCTGCACCGCCTCCCGCGATGGCTGCCATGCCCAGCAGACCTTTACCGCTGCCGACGGTCTGACCGTTACGGCGGCTGCGCCGGAAACAGCGGAGGCTCTGACGGCGCTGGCCCTGTACGACAGCAGCACCGCCGCCTCCCGCACCGCCTATGTAAGCCGCGAGACCTTTACCCCTGCCCAGCGCACCCTGACCTACACGGTGCCCGACACCGCCCAGCGCCTGTACGCCCAGGCTGACGCCGCCGACGGCTATGCCGTCACGGCCACCTATGCCCGCCAGACCACCGTGGCCTCCACCGACGGCCAGCCCGCCTCCGTCACGCTGAAGCGCGGCGTCAGTGCCTCCGGCGCGGTGGATACGCTGCCGTCCTGCCTGACCACCGGCGGCCGCAGCCAGACGGTGACGCTCCGCGTCCACAAGACCGTCTCCGATATTACCTACTATCAGGATTACACCCTTTCTCTCTGCCGCCTCACCCAGCTGCGGGCCCTGACGTTGGGCGATGGGACTTCCGAGCTGCGCCTGTGCGGCAGCGACGGCCAGCCCTGCGCCTTCCGCAGCGACCGGACCGCCTATACCGTCACGGTCCCCCGGGACCTGACGGCCCTTACCGTCACCGGTACGTTTGTGGGCGAGGGCTATACCGCCGAGGTCAACGGCGTCTCCTGCGCCGATCTCACCGCCGCCATCGCCCCGCTGGATCCCGACAAGGCGGAGGAGACTGTGACCATCCGCGTCTGCGGCGCGGACAGCGCCGCCGTACCGGCGGTCTACACCGTCACCGTCCGCAAGCAGGAGCCGGTGCCCGTCACCTTCCATGTGACCCCTGCCGATGCCGCGGTGTTCCTGACGGATACCGCCACCGGCCGCCGCGTGGCGCCGGATCACGGCAATACCTGGCGTCTCATGCCCTCCGGCAGCTACGCCTACACCGTCACGCGGTACGGCTACGCCGCCACGTCCAACGACAGCTACACGGCCCCCGCCGCCGCGGCCACAGTGTCCGTCACCCTGACGGCGGTGCCCGACAGCGGACGGCAGCAGCTGCCCTCCGCATGGCCCTCCTTCCGCGCCGACGGGAGCAACAACGGCGTGGTGGACGCGCCGGTGCCCACCGCGCCGGAGGACGCCATGCTCAGCTGGGCCACCCAGCTGGGCGAGGGCTATTCCGCCGATGCCTGCGGCTGCCCCATTCTGGTGGACGGCTGCCTGTATACCTACGCCCGCTCCACCCTCTATAAGGTGGACGCCGTCTCCGGTCAGGTGCTGGCCGCCGGCGCCATGGACCACTCCTCCAGCTTCGCCATCAACACCCCCACCTACGCCGAGGGCATGATCTTCGTGGGCCTGTCCGACGGCACGGTGCAGGCCTTCGACGCCGTGACGCTGCGCTCCCTGTGGATCTACCGCGACCCCCTGAAGGGCCAGCCCAACTGCCCCCTCGTTTACCGCGACGGCTATCTCTACACCGGCTTCTGGAACGGCGAGACGCTGGATGCCAACTACGTCTGCCTCAGCGTCACCGATGAGAACCCCACCCGCGCCGATGAGGCCAAGCTGGCCTCCTGGACCTACACCTCCCGGGGCGGCTTCTACTGGTCCGGCGCCTACGTCGGCGATACCGCCGTGGTGGTGCCCACGGACGATGGCGCCTCCGGCTATACCACCGGCTACGGGCGGCTGCTGTCGCTGGATCCCCGTACCGGCCTGCTGAAGGATGCGCTGACCATGCCTCACACCGGCGACCTCCGCAGCAGCGTGACCTACGATGGCGGTGTCTGCTACTTTACCTCCAAGGGCGGCTATTTCTATGCCGTGGACCTGCTGCCTGACGGCACGTTCCGCTCCGGCAGCCTGCGCGCCCTGCGGCTCGACAACTACGCCGCCGACAGCGCCAACCCCGCCATGAGCACCTCCACCCCCACCGTGTACAACGGGCGGGCCTATGTGGGCGTGTCCGGCGTGGGCCAGTTCAAGGCCTATTCCGGCCATAACATCACCGTCATCGACCTGCCCTCCTGGACCATCGCCTACACCGTCCGTACTCAGGGCTATCCCCAGACCAGCGCCCTGCTGACCACGGCCTATGAAAAAGAGACGGGCAGCGTCTGCGTCTACTTCTTCGACAACTACACCCCCGGCAAGCTGCGGATGCTGCGGGACAAGGCGGGCCAGACCGCGCCGGACACCACGGAGACGGAGACGGTGGTGGCCGGCGGCCAGATCGTCTCCTACGACACGGCCCCCGTCCTGTTCACCCCCAGCGGCGAGCAGCAGCAGTACGCCATCTGCAGCCCCATCGTGGACGAGAGCGGCACCATCTACTTCAAGAACGACTCGGCCTACCTCATGGCCCTCACCAGCACCGTCTCCCGTCTGGAGATCGTCACCGCCCCCGACAAAACATCCTATACCGTGGGCGATGCCTTCGACCCTGCGGGGATGCAGGTGCTGGCCCATTACACCAACGGCTGCACGCGGGATGTCACCAAATATGTGACGTGGGACGTCTCACCCCTGACGGCGGACAGCGCCCGCTTCCGCATTGAGTTCCCCTATGCCATGTACCAGAACGCCGACGGCAGGACCGGCGTCTCCTGCGTCAAGCCCGCCGCCACGCTGAACCTCACCATCGGTGAGGCTCTGACCGGCGACCTCAACGGCGACGGCGCGGCGGACGATGCCGACGCCGCCCTGCTTTACGCCTACCTCAACGGCAGGCTGCCCCTCACCGACCGCCAGCTCCTGCTGGCGGACGTGGACGGCAGCGGCACGGTGGATGCCGCCGACGCGGACCTGCTGTACCGCACCTATCTGGGCGACGCCCGCTGACCAGCCCCCGATTTTTCCCACCGACAGGAGAGGATTACCATGAGAAAGAGGATCATCGCCCTGCTGCTGGCCTGCGCCGTGCTGCTGAGCCTGCTGCCTGCCGCCGTGCTGGCGGCGGAGGAGGCGCAGACCGTATCCACGGCGGCGGAGTTCGCCGCCATGGACCCCGCCGGCTGCTACCGGCTGGCGGAGGACGTGACGGTGACGCAGCCCTACGGCGGCGTCTTCACCGGCACGCTGGACGGCGGCGGCCATACCGTCACCCTCGCCCTGACGGCAGGGGAGGACGCCGCCGCGCTGGCCCTCTTTCCCACCGTGGACGGCGCAGCCTTTGAAAATCTGCGCCTGACCGGTACCGTCACCGGCGGCAGCGCCCTGTCCTATGCCGCCGCCCTCATCGGCGCCGCCGACGGCGATGTGACCGTCACCGCCTGCCGGTCCGATGCCGCCCTGACCGTGACCGCGCCCGACAGCATCACCGGCGGCCTTGTGGCCGCCCAGCTCTCCGGTACCCTGACCATGACGGGCTGCGCCGTCACCGGCCCCGTCACTGCGCCTGCGGCCGCCGCCTGCGGCGGCCTGCTGGGCCGTCAGGAGCCCTATGCCGCCCTGACCCTGACCGCCTGCTATCTGGCCTCGGATGTCACCGGCGGCAGCGGCGAGGAGAGCGCCGCCGGCGGCCTTGTGGGCGCCGTGGGCGGCGATGCCGCCCTGCAAAGCTGCTGGTCCGCCGCCTCGCCGGAGGATCAGAGCGCCGCCCTCACCGCCTGGGGCAGCCAGTCCACGGTGCGCGGCGCCGTCACCGGCGACCTCGTGGGCGCCGTGGACAGCGGTGCGTCCCTCACCGGCAGCCGCTGCTTCTGGATCGCCGCCGCCGTAGGCAGCGGCGATGCCTTCCGGCCCGCGGCTTCCGGCCTGTTCCCCGAATACGGCGCGGACCGCCGCGCCGCGCTGCTGGATGCCCTGAATGACCCAGCCCTGCCGGAGCGCTGCACCTTCCTGCTGCCGGACGGCGCGGGATGGCCCCTGCTCCGCTGGGAGAGCGTTGACGCCCCCGATCCGCTGGAGACGGCCCGCGCGCAGGCTTCCGCCGCAATGGCGGCGGCCTATACCGAGGCCCTTACCGCTGTGGAGGGGAGCCTGACGGCCCTGCGGCAGCGCACCGGCCTGTGGTATGAGCTGCTGGACGCGGCGGAGCAGACCGCCGCCGATGCCGCCGCCGCGCTGGCCGATCTCCGTACCGATGCGCTGGCCGCGCTGACGGCAGCCCGGACGGAAGGCGACATACAGCGTCTGGCGGCTCAGTGCCGCACAGACATGACCCAAACCGCCGCGGACGCCCAGCGCGCCATCGGCGGCAATGGCGTTTCCGCAGAGGAAAAGTGGGACGGCGTCACGCTGACCCGCCCCGCCTCCGGCAGCGGCACCGCCGCCGACCCCTACCGCATTGCGCTGGCCTCGGAGCTGGCATGGTTCGCCGCCCAGATCAACGGCGGCAGCACCGCCCTCTGCGCCCGCCTCACCGACTCGCTGGACCTGAACGACCACCCCTGGACGCCCATCGGCAGCACCACCGGCGTGGACACGTCCGACGGCTACTGCGGCGGTTTTGACGGCGGCGGCTTCGTCATCCACGGCCTGTCCGTCACGGATCCCGATGCCGAGCGCAGCTACATCGGCCTGTTCGGCACCGTGGCCTCCGGCGGCGTGGTGGAAAACGTGAAGCTGGCGGGAAATCTCACCTGCGCCCAGCGAGACAGCGGCGGCAACCGTATCCTCAACTACGGTGCGGGCGGCATTGCAGGCCGCAGCGCCGGCATTCTCTACCGCTGCGAAGCGTCGGTGTACCTCACCGCCGCCTCCGGCGCCCAGCCCGCCGTCCACACCGGCGGCATCGTGGGCCAGCTCTGCGGCGACGGCATCGTGGACGGCTGCACCAGCCGCAGCACCCTGACCTCCGGCGGGGCCGGCCTGTCCTATACCGGCGGCATCGCCGGCACGGTCTGGCAGAACGCCGTGGTCCGCTACTGCCGCAGCGGCGGCAGCGTCACGGGACTGCGGAACGTGGGCGGCATCGCGGGCTTCCTCTCCGGCAGCGCCCAGCTCCGCGAGTGTGAGAACGCCGCCGCCGTTTCCGGCACCGTGGCCGTGGGCGGCATCGCAGGCCGTCTGGACAAGGACGCCCATTTTTCCGCCTCGCTGGACGCCGTGGTGACCCATGTGACCAACACCGCCGCCGTCAGCGGTACCAGCGGCAACAGCTGCGGCACCGGCGGTATTGTGGGCTGGGTGGGCTGCGCCGAGAACGGCGCCTACACCGGCTCCGCCGCATTGTCCTACCTCTACAACAGCGGCGCCGTTACCGCCAGCGGCAGCACCGGCGGCACCGCCTGCGGCGGCCTCATCGGCAACTGGAAGACCGGTGCCGTCACTCACGGCGAGAACGCCTCCGCCAACCGGCTCTGGGGCGTGGCCGAGACGCTGGGTACCGCCGCCGAGGACGCGGTGCAGGTGTCCGCTCTCCGCCCCGACGTGTCCTGCGATGCCAGCCGCTGGGACAAGACCGCCGCCGCCCGCACCCTGCTGGCAAGGCACATCGGCCCCGCCGACCCCCGCTTCGCCCTGTACGGCGACGCTCAGAGCGCCGTCTATAACGGCATTCTGCTGGACTACCTCCGCCGGACGGAGCAGTCCGCCGACGCGGCGGAGACGGAGGCCCTGCTGGCCGCCTGTGAGACGGAGCTTCGGTCGGTGCTCACCGGTGTGTCCGCCGCAGGCGCACAGCTTTTGGAGGACCTGCGGGCCTACGCCTCCGCCCGCCTCTACGGCGCGGAGGATGCCGCCCAGGTGGATTCCCTGCTGACGCAGGCGGCGCGGGACGTGGCCGCCGCCGTTACCGTGCGGGACGTGACCCTGCTGCGCCAGACCTATCTGGGCACCGACCGGCTGGACGGCCTGCTTCAACGTATCCCCACCTATCCCGCCCGCCTGCGGCAGGAGCTGTACAGCGCCTTTCTTTACCAGAAGACCTATGCGCCGGACGATATGGCCCAGCTGCTCTATACCTACGAGAGCTGGTGCCTGCAAATAGAGCAGGCGCCCTCGCTGTCCGCCGCTGACGCACACTATGCCGACGCGCGGCTGGCTCTGTCCCGACTGGCCGCCACCCTCCGCCTGACCGACACAGTCCCCGATATGGACGCCTGCGCGGACGCCGCGCTGGCGCTGGCCCGTCAGGCGGCGCAGCAGGCGCTGACGGACGCCGCAGACGACCGCATCGCCGCCCTGTCGGCGCTGACCGGCCCGCTGGACCGCTATCCCGCCGCCCTGCGGCAGCGGCTCACCGCCGCGCTGGCCTATTCCGCCGCCGCCATCCGCGCCGCGGCGGAGACGGACTTCTCCGGCCTCACCGCCTACGCCGCCATCGCCCAGACGCAGGACGACGGCCTGGCCGCCGTGACCGCTGCCTATGACGGAGCCTGTGACCGGCTGACCCGCCTGCTGGACAGCGCCTCCGGCCTCTGCTGGGACGGCGCATCGGTGCGGCAGCCCTCTGGCAGCGGCACGCCCGACGACCCCTACCGCATCACCGCCGCGCCGGAGCTGGCGTGGCTGGCGCAGGCCGTCAACGGCGGCCTGTCCGAGGCCGACGCCGTGCTGGCGGCGGACATCGACCTCGGCTATCATCCGTGGCCGGTCATCGGCGCATCCCGCCCCTACACCGGCACCTTTGACGGGCAGGGCCACACCGTCTCCGGCCTGTACATCGGCGAGACGGCGGGCCGCGCCGCGCTGGGCCTGTTCGGCGCCGTCTCCGGCACGATCTGCAAGCTCACTGTCCGCGGCAGCATCGAGCTGTCCGATGTGGACGCACAGGACCTGCCGGACGCCCTGAGCGTCGGCGGTCTGCTGGCCGTGTCCGATGGGGCCGCCGTAACAGGCTGCACCGCGCAGGTGGACATTACCGTTTCTCTTACCAACCAGCGGGCCAATCAGTCCGCCGCCATCGGCGGCATGACGGGCCGCATCACCGGCGACAGCCGCCTGACGGACTGCCGGAACGAGGGAGCGCTCACCGTCACCCTCGCCCCCGGCAGCAGCTATCTGGGCGGCAGCGGGCAGGGCGGCCTCGGCGGCATTGCAGGCAGCGTCTGCGCCGCCGCCGTGCTGACGCGCTGCGTCAACGCGGGGACTGTCACCGCTGGCCGCGCCGCAGGCGTGGGCGGTATCGCCGGCCGTCTGGACGGCGGCTCCGCCGCCATCGTCCTGACCCAGTGCGCCTCGCAGGGGCCGGTGTCCAACGATACCGCCGCCTCCCTCATCCGCCGCGGCGGCGTAGGCGGCATCGCCGGACTGGCCGTGTCCGGCGCCGTCACCATCGAATGCTGCTACAACACCGCCGCCATCTCCGGCCACACCATCGTGGGCGGCATTCTGGGCGGCGAGAGCGGCGACTACGCCGCCAGCATCCCCTCCTACGAGGGCAACGCCGCGCTGGTGGTCCGCAGCTGCTACAACGCCGGCGTCCTGCATACCGGCACCGCCACGGAGCGCATCGGCTCTCTGGCGGGCTACCCGCTGGACGGCCGGTACCGCGACGGCCTCACCGTGCTGGCCGGCACGGCCCGCGCCCGTCTGGGCTGGCGCAGCAGTCAGGGCGACAGCGTGGCCCAGCGCGACGCCCTGACGGCGGACGGCCTGTTCGACGGCCTGACCGACAGCATCGGCGGCCTGAACGGCGGCTATCCGCTGTTTGTCTGGCAGCTGCTGGAGTCCCGCAGCCGCGCCGCCGTCATCGCGTATCTGCAAGACTATTATGCCGCCTATGTGGCGCCCTACGCCAGCGCCGCCCAGCGGCAGGAGCTGACGGCCCTGCTGGCGGACACCGCCGCCGCCATGGAAGGCGCGGCCACCGCCGAGGGCATCACCGCGGCCTACGCCGCCGCCATGGCCCGCCTGACGTCGGGCGACCTGCTGGCCGCAGCTATCGCCGCCGCCGGGCAGCGCCTGTCCCAGTGTTACGCCGCCGCCTGCAAGGCATACCCCTATGCCGCCGACGGCCTCCGCGCTCTCTATGAAGCGCAGCGCGCCGCCCTCCGTGCCTGCGCCGCCGCCATTGAGACGGACACGGTGCTGGACGCCTTTGCCGCCGGCGTGGCCGATTGCCTCATCGCCGGACTGGAGGGCCTTCCCATGAGGGAGCTGCTGCCCCGCCTGAAGGCGGCGGAGGATGCGGTGGCCGCCCTGACCGACGGCCAGCGCGGCCTGCTGACACGCTACGGCAGGCTTCCGGCCTATCAGGCCCTGCGGACCCTCTATGAGAAGAACGCCGCCCTGCTGGACAAGTGGCGCGGCGAGGACCTCGCCGCCTATTCGGACCTGACCGACGCCATCGCCGCGCTGGCGGACACGGCCCGGCGCTCGCTGGACGAGGCGGCAGATGCCGCCGCCATGACCGCCGCGCTGGACGCCTACTGCGCCGCCGTGACGGAGGCCCTCATCGATGCCATCGCCCCACTGTCCGAGCTGCTGACGCGGGAGGAGGGGGAGACTCTGGGCTATCAGGTCCAGCGGGCCCAGCGGGCCTATGACCGCCTGACCGCCGCCCAGCAGGCGCTGGTCCCCAACGAAAAGACCCTCGCCGCCGCCCGCCGGCGGTACCAGCAATTCACAGCGGACCTGTCCGCCGCCGCGGCGGTGGAGGCCCTCATCGCCGCTCTCGGCACGGTGACGCCGGACAGCCTGCCCGCCCTGCTGCGGGCGGAGTCGGCGGCAGCGGCTCTCACCGCGGCCCAGCGGTATCTGCTGTCCCCGACGCTGCTGGCCCAGCTCGCCGCCGCCCGCCAGCGCTATGACCGGCTGACCGATCTTCCGGCGGAGACGCCGAACGATACGGCCCCCGCCGTGCCGTCGTCGGCGGAGCCCCCCGCACCGGCCGATGCACCGCAGGGTCTCGACCGCGCCATCCTCTGGCTGTCGCTGGGCATCGCCGCCTGCGCCGCCGTTATCGCCTTCACCGGCGCATGGTTCGCCGGTGCCCGCCGCACCGCCCGCCGTCGGGCCCGCAGTAAGGAGTGGTACGCATGAAAAAACAGATACGACCGGCGCTGTACGCGGCGGCGGCCCTGCTGCTGTGCCTGACGGTGCTGCGCTGCGCCGCGGGCCTGCGCCCCGCCGCCGCCGTGCCGCAGGAGACGCAGCCCGCCTCCCGCACCCTCCTCACCGAGGGAGAGCTGCTGTACGATGGAGATGCCCTCGCCGGCGTGGATACCGGCCTCACCGGCGAGAATGCCGCACCGGACCGGACCGCCGATACGCCGGACCTGCCCCCTCAGGAGGCCGCGGAGCCCTCCGCCGACCAGCTGGAGGATCTGCGGGACATCACCGACAAGGGCGGCGGCTCCGGCGGCCAGCAGCCCAGCCGCGACACCGGCGGCACCGGCAATGCCGGCGGCTCCGCCGCACCGGAGCAGGGAGACGCGTGGTTCACCACCTCGCTGGTGGACGGCGACCGTCTCACCGACCCCGACTGCCCCTTCACCATCCGCCATCTGAAGCCGGAGGCGGAGGTGCTGGGCCTGACCATCGCCGTTAACGGTGTGCCGGCGGATTACGCCGCCAACACCGCCTCCGGCAGCTTCCGCCTTACGCAGGGCGGCGCCAACACCGTCACCTTCACCGCCCTTTACCGCACGGCGGATCGTACCGTTTCCGCCAGCCGCACCTATACGCTCTACTATCTGGACGGCCAGTGGCATCTGCTGGTCCGGCGCACGTCCGACAACGCCGCCCTCACCGGCCTGACCGTCACGGAGCGCACCCTGATGTTCCACGCCGTGGCCGTGCAGGACACGGTGCAGCAGCCGGTGCAGACCGTCCGCGTCAACGGCCGGACCATTGCCGGCTCCGGCGACGTCTACACCGCCGAGCTTCGCGCCGGCGCCAACGATATCACGGTGGAGGCCGGCGGCCGCATCGGCCTGACGGAGACGTATACCGTCACCTACACCGCCCCCTCGTTCCGTATCGACACCGCCTTCTCCGACGGCCAGACCCGCACCATCACCGACACCGCGCCCAACGGCGGCTCCGAGACGGTGACGGTCTCCGCCGCCGGCCCCGCCTGCCGCGTGCAGGTATCCATGGAGCCGGTCACCGGCCTTGAGGCGCTGGAGGAGCTGCGGCTGGACGGCCGCCGCCTCACCGCCGAGGCCGACGGCGGCTATACCCTGACGCTGGATCCCCGCATCCCTGTGACGCTGACGCTGTACTACACCGGCTCCGACGGGGCCGCCCGGGAGTACAGCTATATCCTGCGCTACCAGTCCGCCGGCGGCGGCGAGGAGGACCGTCAGCCCACCGTCACCGCCGAGCTTGAGGCGGATGGCGCCACCGTGGGCCTGACGGACGGCCTGATCCTGAAAAGCCCCTCCGTTATCCTGCTGGTGTCCGGCCAGAGCAGTCAGGGCGAGCAGCTTTACGGCAACCACTTCACCGTGACCGTCAACGGCACGGTCATCCCCGCCCCCACCACCCAGACCGGCAGCAAGTTCGGCTACGAGACGTACCTTGCCAACGAGGGGGCCAATACCATCACCGTCACCGCCGCCGACAACGACGGCAACCGCACAACGCGGAGCTGGACGGTGTACCGCGAGAGCGGCGATATCACCGTCACGATCAGCGTGGAGGCCACCACTGTGGGCCTCGGCACGCTGGTACCGTCCACCGCCGTCACCGTCTCCGGCGGCACCGATGCCCTCACCATCCTGCAGCAGGCGCTGGCCCAGTACGGCTACACTGCCGATGTGGAGCGGGGCGAATACCTGGCCGCCATCTGCGGCGCCGGTATCTGCACCGGCTACAGCATCGACCCCGAGCTGATGGAGCTGATCGTGGCCGACGGCATGGACGCGCAGGGCGCGGGCTACGACCCCGCCCCCGCCTCGGAGGACCGTCTGGGTGAATTTGACTTCTACCGCTGGTCCGGCTGGATGTTCTCCGTCAACGGCAGCTACCCGGGCATCAGCATGGCGTCCTACACGCCGCAGGACGGCGCCGTCCTGCGCGTCCGCTACACGCTGGCCATGGGCAAGGACATCGGGGCCTACGACGGCTCCGGCGGCTCCTACGGCGAATCCAGCGGCAACTACTACAAAGAATGGTAAAGGAGAAACGATGATGAATACCGGCGTAGAAAACATTCTGCACGAGGTGCGTAAGGCCGTTGTGGGCAAGGACGCGGTGTTGGAAAAGATCCTCATGACCATCCTCTCCGGCGGCCATGTGCTGCTGGACGATGTCCCCGGCACCGGCAAGACCACCACGGCGCTGGCCTTCAGCCGCGCGCTGGGCCTGCAATACGGCCGCATCCAGTTTACCCCCGATGTGCTGCCCTCCGACATCGTGGGCTTCTCCCTGTACCATCGGGACACCGGCGCGTTCACCTACCAGCCCGGCGCGGTGATGACCAACCTGCTGCTGGCCGATGAGATCAACCGCACCTCCAGCAAGACCCAGTCGGCGCTGCTGGAGGTCATGGAGGAGCGTCAGGTCACCGTGGACGGCGTCACCCGTCCGCTGCCCGCCCCCTTTGTGGTCATCGCCACCCAGAACCCCGTTGGCTCTGCCGGAACCCAGCTGCTGCCTCAGGCTCAGCTGGACCGCTTTATGGTCCGCCTGGCCATGGGCTATCCCGACTTTGCCAGTCAGGTCAACATCCTGCGTGACCGCCATGACGGCGATCCGCTGGACGCGGTGTCCACCGTGTCCTCCGCCGAAGCGCTGCTGGCAATGCAGGCGCAGGCACGGGCCGTCCATACGGCGGACGACCTGCTGGCCTATATCACCCGTCTGGCCGAGGCCAGCCGCAGCCACCCGCTGGTGACGCTGGGCGTCAGCCCCCGCGGCGCCCTGGCGGTCTGCCGGATGTGCCGCAGCCGCGCCTTCATGGCGGGCCGCGATTATGTCCTGCCCGACGATGTGGCCGACGTCTTTGCCGACGTCTGCGCCCACCGTCTCATCCTGTCCCCCAAGGCCCGCATCACCGGCGCCTCCGCCGCGGACGTGCTGACGGAGCTGCTGGAAACGGTGCCCCGTCCCGACCACATCTGACCATGGCGCGGAACCGTATCTTATTTGCGCTGTGGCTGCTGGTCTGGCTGGCGGCATGGGCGCTGGGCGCGGGGAACCTGTGCGGCGGCATCCTGCTGGCCAGCCTGCTCCTGGCCGTGGGCGAGGTGCTGCTGGCCCGCCGCATCTGCCGCCGCCTGTCGGCGTCTCTGACGGCGGGCCTCTCCTGCCGGAAGGGGGAGACGCTCCCCGTGACGCTGACGGTTGCCAATGCCGGCCTTTTCACGGCGCCGCAGGTCTGCGCCGTGGTCTGCTGCCGCGACCTGCTCACCGGCGACCGCTGGGAAATGCCGCTGCGCCTTGCCGTGGGCGGCAGGGGGGAGGGCCGCGCCGCCGCGTCCCTCGTGCCGCCGCGCTGCGGCAAGCTGGAGCTGACTGTCACGGCCCTCACCGTCTATGACCTGCTGGGCCTGCGGGGCGTGTCCCGCCCTGTGTCCCTCGCCGCCGCCGCGCTGGTCCTGCCGGAGATCTGCCCCGTGGACCTCACCGTGTCGGAGCATATCACCCCCGATGCCGACAGCGCCGAATACGCCATGACCCGCAGCGGCGACGACCCCAGCGAGACCATGGGCCTGCGGGAGTACCGGTCCGGCGACCGCCTGTGCAGCATCCACTGGAAGCTGTCGGAGAAGACCGACAGCCTGATGGTGCGCCGGCTGGGCCTGCCGGTGGACGACACACTGCTGCTGGCGCTGGACAACGCCGCCGACGGCGTGCTGCCCGACCCCGCCGCACTGGAGGCGCTGGGGGAGGCGGTGGTGTCCGTCTCCGCCGCTCTGTGTCAGGCAGGAGTGGCCCACCGCATCGTCTGGCTGGACCGCCGCGCCGCCGAACCGGCCTGCCGTGCCGTCTCCTCACTGGAGGAGCTGACAGATGCCCTGTCCGATGTGCTGTCCGCCGAAACGGCAGCGGACGGCGGCGACATCGTCTCCTGCCTGCCGCTCCGCGGGGCAGACGCCGCCCGTGCGGTGGTGCTGACCCTGCGTCCGGCGGGGGAGGAGACGCCGGAGCTGACGTACCTGACGGTGTCGCCGTCGCTGCTCCACGGAAAGGAGGGGCTGTCCCTTGCGCTCTGATCTCCGGCATTGGCTGGCTCCCGCCGCGGTGCTGTCTCTGACACTGCCGCTGCTGCTGGCGGGCCTGCTGTCCCTCTCCGTTCCCCTCTGGCTGCCGCTGGCAGCCGCCGCTTTCACCGCCGCTGTGTCGCTGGCCGCGTCCCGCCGCCTGCCGTGGCTGCCCGCGCTGTGGGCCGCTGTCTGCGGCGCGGTGCTGCTGATCCTGCGCCGGATGCTGACCGGCGGCCTTGCCGCCCTGCTCAACGCCGCGCTGGCTGTGTGGCGGCAGATTTTCCCCCGGGTCTACCCCGTCTACGACGCGCCGGAGGATACCGCCGGTCTGACGCTGCTGCTGACGGCGCTGGCCGTCCTCTGGGGCCTGTGGAGCGCCCATTATGTGCGCCGCCCCACGCTGCCCGCCTTTCTCATCCCCGCGGTGCTGCTGGCTGCGGCCGCCGTGGTCTTCGCCCCCGCCGCCCCTCTGTGGTGGACGGCCCTGTGCGCCCTGACGCTCCTGCTGCTGTACGCCCTGCGCTTCGGCAGGGGGGAGGGGAGCGCCCTGCGGGCCTGGGGCCGCGCCGCGCTGGCGCTGCTGCTGACGGTGACGCTGCTGGGCGGCTGGGACTCTGCCGCCGCACACCCTGCGTGGCTGGATACGGGCCGCGGGGCCCTGTCCGCGGCGCTGGACCGGCTCCGCTACGGCGACAATGCCGCCGCCGGCCTGCCGGAGGGCGACCTGTCTGCCGCCGGCCCCCTCCGCCGTGCCGACACCCCCATGCTCACCGTCACTATGACGGACCCCGCCTCCTGCTACCTGCGGGGCTTCGTGGGAGAGATGTACACGGATGGCCGCTGGACCGCGCTGGACCGCCGGACCCTGTCGGACAGCGCGGAGACCTTCCGCTGGCTGCACGAGGCGGGCCTCCGCCCCCTGACCCAGCTGACGTCCGCCGCCAGCGCCGCCGCGCCGGCGCTGCTGGAGCGGCAGAACACCGTGGCGGTGGAAAATACCGCCGCCTCCTCGAAATATCTTTACGCGCCCTACGAATTGGGGTATGATACCACCATACCGGACGGCGACGCCGTGGGCGAGGCGACCCTCACCGCCTCCGGCCTGCGGGGCGCGCGATCCTATACCTTCTCCGCCGCCAACGGCCTCCTTACCCAGTACCGCCGCCTTGGCGCGGCGCTGGCGGAGGATACGGCGTCCAACGCCGCCTTCCTGGACGCGGAGGCCGCCTACAACCGCTTCGTCTACGACCGGTACACCGCCGTGCCCGACGACATCCGCCGCTTCCTCACCGGCAAGCTCAGCGGCTGGCAGCGGGAGGAGGGCCAGACCCATTTCGACGTCCAGCGCGCCAAGCAGAACATCCTGTTTTATCTGACCACCTACATCACCTACGATGAGGACGCCGCCGCTGCCGCATCGGGAGCCGACCCGCTCCTGACGTTTCTGGACGGCACCCAGACCGGCTACGACGTGCAGTATGCCTCCGCCGCCGTGATGATGTTCCGCTATTACGGCATCCCCGCCCGCTATGTGGAGGGCTTCCTGGTCACGAAGGATGCCGCCGCGTCCCTGTCCGCGGGGGAGAGCCTGACCCTCACCGGCCAGAGCGGCCACGCGTGGGTGGAATACTATCAGGACGGCGTGGGCTGGCTGCCCTTTGAGGTCACGCCGCCCTACATGACCGCCATGGAGCAGGCCGAGTCGTTCCACAACGTCTCCGGCCTTGTGGGACAGGCCCCGCCGGAGACGGAGGAGAATGAGCAGCCCGACACGCCGGACACCGGCCTTACTCAGGCGCTGCGGGAGTTCTGGCTGAAGCACCGTCTCACCATTCTCCTGACGGTCGCGGCCCTGTTGGCCGCCGCCGCGGTGACGCTGTTCACCGGCTGGCTGGTGTGGGAGCGGAAAAAGACCGCCCGTCGCAAGGCCCGCTTTCAGGACGCTGACGCCGCCGCGGCCATCGACGCCATCTACCGCTACCTGATGGACGTGCTGCTGGCGCAGGGCGTCCCCGCCCTCAACGCGCCCCCCGCGGCCTACGCCCCCTATCTGGACGAGGACCTGCGGGACGCCTATCTGGACGCCGCCACCCTGTGGGAGCAGGCCCGCTTCAGCGCCGGTCCCATGACCGAGGAGCAGCGCCGCCGCGTTCTGCGCCTGAAGGATCAGGTGTGGGACCGCGTCTGGCGCCGCGCCGGACTGGGTGAGCGCCTGCGCCTGAAATACAAGGAATTTCTATAAGGAGGACCGCCCCATGCGTGGGATGAAACGATGCATACTGTCCCTTTTTTTGCTGCTCTCTCTGGTGCTGACCGCCTGCGGCGCACCGGCGCAGCAGCAGGAGGCCCCGTGGCAGAAAGCCTACCGCGAGACCGGCGCGTACCTGCTGGCGCAGGACGCTCCCACCGCAGGCTCCGTCAACGGCGAGTGGACTGTGGTGGGTCTGCGGGCCGCCGGCCTGCTGGAGCGGGAGACAGCTGCCGCCTACTACCAGTCCGCCATGGAGGCCGTGGCGCAGGCCGGCGGCTCCCGCCTGAACCCCAATAAGGCCACGGAGAACGCTCGCACCATTCTGGGTGTCACCGCCGCCGGACACGATGCCGCCGATGTGGCGGGCGTGGACCTGACGGCGGGCCTCAGCGATATGAGCTACCTCCGCCGTCAGGGCGTCAACGGCCCCATCTGGGCGCTGATCGCGCTGGACTGCGGCAGCTACGCCGACCCCGTCCCCGCCGAGGGGGAGGAGCCTGTCACCCGCGACACGCTGGTGTCGGAGCTGCTGGATTCCCGCTGTGCCGACGGCGGCTGGACCCTGATGGGCGACACGCTGGACGTGGATGTGACCGCCATGGCCCTGACGGCGCTGGCCCCCTACGCCGACCGCGCCGATGTCCGCGCCGCCGTGGACGGCGCCCTGACCCTGCTTTCCCAGAGCCAGCTGCCCACCGGCGGCTTCGCCAGCTGGGGCGCGGAGAACTGCGAATCCACCGCCCAGGTGCTGGTGGCCCTGACGGCGCTGGCTGTGGACCCCCTCGCCGACAGCCGCTTCTGCAAGGACGGCGCCACGGTGCTGGACGCCCTGTGCGCCTTCTCCTGCGAGGGCGGCGGCTTCCGCCACACCGCGGACCAGACCGCGCCGGACAGCATGGCCACGGAGCAGGGCTTTTACGCGCTGGCCGCCTATGACCGCTTTGCCTCCGGCCAGTCCCGCCTCTTCGACATGACCGCCGCGGCGCAGGACCGCTATCAGACCGACCCCGTGCCGGACGGCCGCCCCCAGCCCGTGGAGCCGGAGGACGCACAGGTCAGCGATAGCGCGGCCTATACCTGCACCGTTTCCATCTCCTGCGCGGCGCTGCTGGACAACATGGACAAGCTGGCCCAGAGCAAGCGCCCGCTGGTGCCGGAGGACGGGGTGCTCCTGCCGGAGACGCAGGTCGCCTTTGCCGCCGGCGAAAGCGCCTTCGACGTGCTCCAGCGCGTCTGCCGCGACAATAAGCTCCACATGGAGTCCAGCTTCACCCCCCTCTACAACAGCGCCTATATCGAGGGCATCGGCAACCTCTATGAGTTCGATGCCGGCAGCCTGTCCGGCTGGATGTACGCCGTCAACGACTGGTTCCCCAACTACGGCTGCTCCCGCTACCAGCTGCAAAACGGCGATACCGTCCGCTGGGTCTACACCTGCGATCTGGGCAAGGACGTGGGCGGCGATATGGCCGGCTGATCCTCCGCAGCCCGTCTGTCACGGACAGACGGGCTGCGTTTGTTTTCATACCCCGCAGAACCCCCAAATGTTCCTTACGGGAAACCCCCGCTTTTTTGCAATTTTCCGTCTGGCGCACCGCCGGTTTTCCGTGTATAATGAGGGGAAACAAGACCGTGCGCCTGCACGGCAGGAAGGAGCGAAGCAGACCATGCAGACCGTTCAGCTCAAGAAGGTACTGGTCGCCAACCGCGGCGAGATCGCGGTGCGAATTTTCCGCGCCTGCTACGATCTTGGCCTCCATACGGTGGCCATTTATTCCAATGAGGACACCTATTCCCTCTTCCGCACCAAGGCGGACGAGGCCTATCTGGTGGGGGAGAAGAAGTCCCCCCTCGGCGCCTATCTGGATATCCCGGGCATCATCAGTCTGGCCCGCCGCCGTGGCGTCACCGCCATCCACCCAGGCTACGGCTTCCTCTCCGAAAACGCGGAGTTCGCCCGGGCCTGTGAGGAAAACGGCATCCTGTTCGTAGGGCCGTCCTCCGACGTGCTGGGCAAGATGGGCGACAAGCTCAGCGCCAAGGAGATCGCCGTCGGGTGCGGCGTTCCCATCATCCCGGGCTGCACCGAGCCCCTGAAGGACGCCGACGACGCACTGGAAAAGGCCGTGAGCTTCGGCTTCCCTGTCATCCTGAAGGCCGCCGCCGGCGGCGGAGGACGAGGGATGCGCCGCTGCGACCGGCCCGAGGAGGTCAAGACCGCCTACGAGCTGGTCCACAGCGAGGCGGAGAAGTCCTTCGGCTGCGGCGATATCTTTATGGAGAAATATCTGGTGGAGCCCAAGCATATCGAGGTCCAGATCCTGGCCGACCGGTACGGCAACGTCTACCATCTGGGCGAGCGTGACTGCTCCCTCCAGCGCCGGTATCAAAAGGTGGTGGAGTTCGCCCCCGCCTGGTCTGTGCCGCAGGAGACGGTGGAGGCCCTGCGCCGCGACGCCGTAAAGATCGCCCGCTCCGTGGGCTATGTCAGCGCCGGCACCGTGGAGTTTCTGGTGGACAAGACCGGCCATTACTACTTCATCGAGATGAACCCCCGCATTCAGGTGGAGCACACCGTCACCGAGATGGTCACCGGCGTGGACATCGTCCGCGCCCAGCTGCTGGTGGCCGCCGGCTATCCCCTGAGCTGTCCGGAGATCGGCCTGACAAAGCAGGAGGATGTGCATTTCGACGGCTATGCCATCCAGTGCCGCGTCACCACCGAGGATCCCTCCAACAACTTTGCCCCCGACAACGGCAAGATCACGGCCTACCATTCCCCCGGCGGCTTCGGCGTCCGTCTGGACGGCGGCAACGTGGGCGTGGGCACCGTCATCTCCCCCTACTATGACTCCCTGCTGGTGAAGGTCACCAGCTGGGACCGCACGTTCCCCGCCGTCTGCCGCAAGGCCGCCCGGGCCATCAACGAGGTCCGCGTCCGCGGCGTCAAGACCAACATTCCCTTCGTCACCAACATTCTGGCCCACCCCACGTTCATCAATGGCCGGTGCCATACCAAGTTCATCGATGAGACGCCGGAGCTGTTCGAGCTGGTGGACTCCCGCGACCGCGCCACCCGCGTCCTGCGGTATATCTCGGAGATCCAGGTGGCCAACCCCAACGCCGAGCGCCATCAGTACGACATCCCCCGCTTTCCGGAGGCCAGAGAGCCGCTGGGCCCGGGCCTCAAGCAGCTGCTGGACGCGGAGGGGCCCGATGCGGTGAAGCAGTGGGTCCTGTCCCAGAAGAAGCTGCTGCTCACCGACACCACCATGCGCGACGCCCACCAGAGCCTGCTGTCCACCCGTATGCGTACCCGCGACATGGTCAAGGGGGCCGACGGCGTGGCCGATATCCTGCGGGACTGCTTCTCGCTGGAAATGTGGGGCGGCGCCACCTTCGACGTGGCCTACCGCTTCCTCCACGAGTCTCCGTGGGAGCGCCTGCGCCTGCTGCGGGAGAAGATCCCCAACATCCCGTTCCAGATGCTGCTGCGCGGCTCCAATCTGGTGGGCTACGCCAACTACCCCGACAATCTGGTGCGGGCCTTTGTGGCGGAGGCCGCCCAGCGCGGCATCGACGTGTTCCGCGTCTTTGACTCCCTCAACTGGATCCCGGGCATGGAGATCGCCATGGACGAGGTCCTCAAGCAGAACAAGCTGCTGGAGGCCACCATGTGCTACACCGGCGATATTCTGGACGAGACGAAGGACAAGTATACGCTCAAATATTATGTCAACCTCGCCAAGGAGCTGGAAAAGCGCGGCGCCCACATGCTGGCCATCAAGGATATGTCCGGTCTGCTGAAGCCCTACGCCGCCAAGAAGCTGGTGTCCACCCTGAAGCAGGAGGTGGGGCTGCCCATCCACCTGCACACCCACGACACCACCGGCAATCAGGTGGCGGCCCTGCTGCTGGCCGCCGAGGCCGGCGTGGACGTGGTGGACGTGGCCTGCGCCCCCATGGCGGGCCTCACCAGCCAGCCCTCGCTGGACGCGGTGGTGGCCGCGCTTCACGGCACGGAGCGGGACACCGGACTGGATCTGCGCCGCGTGCAGGAGCTGAGCAATTACTGGGCCGACGTGCGCCTGCGGTATGAGAGCTTCGACCACGGCCTGAAGGCCTCTACCACCGACATCTACCGCTACGAGATCCCCGGCGGCCAGTACACCAACCTCCGCCCGCAGGTGGAGTCTCTGGGCCTTGGCGACCGGTTCGAGGAAGTCAAGGAGATGTACAAGACCGTCAACGATATGCTGGGCGACCCCGTGAAGGTCACCCCGTCGTCCAAGGTGGTGGGTGATCTGGCCATCTTCATGGTCCAGAACGACCTGACGCCGGAGAATATCGTCCGCCGCGGTGAGGCGATGGCCTTCCCCGACTCCGTGGTGTCCTACTTCAAGGGCATGATGGGCCAGCCCGCCTGGGGCTTCCCGCAGGACCTGCAGCGGGTAGTCCTCAAGGGCGAGCAGCCCATCACCTGCCGCCCGGGCCAGCTGCTGCCTCCCGTGGACTTCGATGAGCTGCGCCATGAGGTGGAGCAGTTCCGGGACGCGCCGGAGAAGAAGGATCTGATCTCCTACGCCATGTATCCCAAGGTTTACGAGGACTTCTGCCGCCACCGCAAGGAGTACGGCTATATCACCCGCATGGGCAGCCACGTTTTCTTCAACGGCATGGCGCTGGGCGAGACCAACAAGATCAACATCGAGGACGGCAAGACGCTGGTCATCAAGTATCTGGGCCTTGGCGACCGCAACAGCGACGGTACCATCAACGTCCAGTTCGAACTGAACGGAATGCGCCGCGAGGTGACGGTCCGCGACCCCAACGCCTCCGAGGAGACCCGTCAGGCCACGCTGGCCGACGAGTCCGATCCTCTGCAGGTGGGCACCTCCATCCCGGGCATGGTGTCCCGGCTCTGCGTCAAGCAGGGCGACCGCGTGGAAAAGGATCAGGTGCTGGCCGTCATCGAGGCCATGAAGATGGAAACAGCCATCACCGCCCGTACCGCCGGCACGGTGAAGACTGTCCGCGTTAAGGAGGGCCAGCCCGTCAAGGCAAGAGAGCTCCTGATGGTGCTGGAATAAAACAGAAAAGAGGACCCCGCAGCGGCTTTTTCCGCCGCAGGGCCCTCTTTTTCTGCGCCGTACCTCCGCCGCCCCATGCTTCCGCCCTTTGGCCCTCGCTGCACAAAATTCAGGCAAAATCGCAAAAGTGTTTGATTCCTTCCGCGCTGCATTCTGTATAATGGATAATACCCCTTATGCGGACACATTTCGACATCAAAACATGATACGCGGCGCGTCTCTCCCGCGCCGCCGACGGAGGACATATGCACAACATCTGGACGGTCTTCAAAACGGATCTCCGCACGCTGAGCAGGTGCTTTTTCGCCTGCGTGGTGGTGGTCGCCATCGCCCTGCTGCCCAGCCTGTACGCGTGGCTGAATATCTACTCCAACTGGGACCCCTACGGCAACACCGGCGGCATCTCCATCGCCGTGGCCTCGCTGGATCGGGGCTATACCGATAAGGGCCAGTATGTCAACAAGGGGCGGGACGTGCTGGAGGACCTGAAAACGGCCACCTCCATCAACTGGGTCATCGTGGACACGGCGGAGGAGGCCACCGACGGCGTCTATGCCGGCGATTACTACGCCGCCGTGGTCATCGACGAGGACTTCTCCCGCAAGATGTACCGGATGTTCACGGACTGGACCGGCCAGCCCGCCATCACCTACTACGAAAACGCCAAGAAGAACGCCGTGGCCACCAAGATCACCGACACGGCGGTGGAGTCGCTGAAGCGCTCCATCAGCGAAAACTATCTGGAGGTGATGATCAGCGGCGTGATGGAGCAGGCGAACCTGCTGGCCGCCGACCTGACGGAGACAGACCCCGAGACCGCCGTCAAGGGTCTTCTGTATCAGGCGCAGGATGTGCTGTCCGGCTGCCGCCGCATGATGGACGCCTTCCGAGACGCCGGCGATACCGGCGTCTCGGCGGCTGACGCCGCGGCTCTGTCCGATGCCATTGCCGGCATCAACGAAAACCTGCCTTCCGGCACGGAGCTGGCGGACACCGCCGCCGAGCTCCAGCATGCGCTCTATACCGCGCTGGCCGGCGTGGACCGTGCGCTGGACCGCTTTGAGCAGAGCCTCGATGCCGCCCAGCTGCCCGATGCCCAGCAGCAGCTGCGCTCTGCCGCCGCCCAGCTGGGTGCCCTCAGCACCCGACTCAACAGCCTTGCCTCCCGTCTGGAGGATTCCGCCCTTTCCGGCACCTCTCTGGTGGCCGCGCAGGCCGCCCAGCTTCGGGCGCTGGCGGAGAAATGCACTGCGCTCCAGAGCGAGCTGAACACGCTGGCCGATGCCTCCGACCCCTCCGGCCTGCTGGCCGACTGCCATGCGCTGGCCGATGCCATCCGCAGCATGACCGACCGGATCCCCGTGACGGAACGGGATCTCCGCCGCCAGCTGGACCGCGTGGTGTCGGACGTATCTGATGCCATGGACGGCGTCAAGGATCTGTCCGCCGATGCCAAAGCCCTCCGCGCCGCCCTGTCGGACACCACGCAGGCGCTGAGCGTCACCATGGATCTGCTGCGCCCTGCGGCAGAGCGTATGGTGTCCTCTCTGTCCGATACCATCGACCGTCTGGAGGGCCTGTCCGCCGATGAATATACGGATATCCTGCTGAATATTCTGGGCGGCGACCCGCTGGTGTACAGCCAGTACTTCCCCGAGATGGTGCAGACCGCCGTCAATAAGGTCTATCCCATCGAAAACTACGGCTCCGCCATGGCCCCGTTCTATACCACGCTGGCCATCTGGGTGGGCGGCGTCATCCTCTCCTCGCTGGTGAAGGTCCATGCCCGTACCGAGGGCCTGCTGGAGCCCCGCCCTGCGGAGCTGTTCTTCGGCCGCTATCTGTTCTTCTTCCTGCTCAGCCAGCTCCAGGCGGCCATCATTGTCACCGGCGACCTCTATCTCCTGAAGATCCAGTGCCTCCACCCGGGCCTGCTGTACCTCACCGCCTCCCTGACAGCCTTCACCTTCAGCCTGCTGATCTACTCGCTGGCCCTGTCCTTCGGCGATGTGGGCAAGGCCGTGGTCGTGGTGATCATGGTCATGCAGATCGCCGGCTCCTCCGGTACGTTTCCCATCGAGCTTCTGCCGGAGATCTACCAGAAAATCTACCGTTTCTTCCCATTCCCCTATGCCATCGACGCCATGCGTGAGTGCATCTGCGGCCTGTACGGCGACTACTATATCCGGCAGCTGGCCTTCCTGCTGCTGTTCGCCGTGGCGGCGCTCCTCATCGGCCTGCTGGTCCGCCGCCCCTTCATGGGCCTGAACCACTTCATGGAGGAGAAGCTGGAAGAGACGGAGCTGCTGTAAAGGAGGTGCATTTGCCCATGTCAACGGAACGCGACTATCAGGAATTGTATGACCGCCTGCTGGAGGAGGTCGGGGCGCTGCACCGCGCCAACCAGCGCCGCATCCGCAGCGGGATGTGGACGCTGCTGGCCGTCACGGTGGGACTGATGCTCCTCATGTTTCTGGCCGGCGGCAACAAGGTGTTCACCCTTGTGCTGTGGATCGTGTCCATGTTCGGTGTGGCGGCGTATCTCATCGCCGTGGAGTACATGGACTATGAGCTGCAAAAGAAGCTGCGTACCATCACAAGGATGAAGGAGGACGCCTTTGGCCAGCTGATGAATGTGCCGGAGCTGCCCGCCGTGCCGGAGCTGCCCCATGTGGCCCGCCGCCTGCGCCGCGGCGCTCTTCCGCAGCCGCAGGAGCCCGCTCCTGCGGAGTCTCCCACCGCCGCAGAGGAACCCGCCCCTGCGGAGTCTCCCGCCGCCGCAGAGGAGCCCGCCCCTGCGGAGTCTCCCGCCGCCGCAGAGGAGCCCGCTCCCGCGGAGTCTCCCGTCCCCGCAGAGGAACCGGATCCTGCGCCGGATGCCGCGCCCCGCTATGCGCCGCTGCCCTCCGGCTGGGAGCGCGCGCTGAAGGACCCGGTAAAGCTGGCCGACGATCTGGCTCTGCTGACCCGCGCCCTGCAAAACCTGTCCGACGATCTGCGCCGCGGCGCCTGCGATAAGGAGGAAGACCGGTGAAACAGATATGGAACATTTTCCGCGCCGACTGGAAGCGCCTGACCGCCAGCGTTGTGGCCGTGGTGGTGATGCTGGGCCTGTGCCTGGTGCCCTGCCTGTATGCGTGGTTCAACATCCTCTCCAACTGGGACCCCTACGGCGTCGCCTCCACCAGCCGCATCAAGGTGGCCGTGGCCAGCGAGGACGACGGCTGCGACGTGCTGGGCCTCCGCGTGAACATCGGACAGCTGGTGCTTCAGGGGCTGGAAAGCAACGATCAGATGGGCTGGGTCTTCGTGGACGATGCCCAGACCGCGCTGGACGGCGTATACGCCGGCGATTATTACGCAGCGCTGGTGATCCCCGCCGAATTCACCGGCGACTTTGTCAGCATTCTGGAGGGGGATCTGCGCCACCCCCAGATCCAGTATTACGAAAACGAGAAGAAGAACGCCATTGCCCCCAAGATCACCAACAAGGCCAAGACCGCCGTGCAGGAGGAGATCAATACCACCATTCTGGAAAAGGTGGCGGACGCCCTGACCACCGCCGGCTCTGTCTTCAAGGCCATGGGCCTTGACGGACAGGACATCGCCGATGCCCTGCTGGAAAAGCTGTCCGCCGCCCGGCAGGACATGGATCAGATGGCGCAGGTCCTCGCCTCTCTCCAGCAGGTAATGGACGGGGCCGACAGCCTGCTGGCCGCCTCCGCCATTACCATCACCGATGCCCGTGACACCATGGCGGACGCCTCGGATGCCGCCGGCAGCACCGTCCGGCTCATTGACTCCGGACTTGACGCGGCGGACGATGCCTCCGCCGATCTGCTGCGGGTGCTGGACGCCGCCGACGACACCCTCTCCGATCTGGAGACGCTGGTGGGAGCCGTGGATCTGTCTCCTGCGGAGGATGCCGCCCATGAGCAGATCAACGCCCGCATCGACAGTCTCATCACCGCGCTGGAAACGGCCTGCGGGATGACAGATGACGAGGCGCTGGCCGCGCAGCTGGAGGAGGCCATCTCCCAGCTGGAGGCGCTGAAGGGGGCCATGGACCAGTCCGGCCTTTCTCAGGTGCAGGATGAGCTTCTCACGCTGATCGGCGAGGTTCGCCAGCAGCTTTGCACGGCCGCCGTCAAGACCAATCAGCAGGTCAACGACTACCTCCATGACACCGGCGAGCGGGCGCAGGCGGCCCTTCGCTCCGTGCAGGAGCTGCTGACTGCGTCCTCCGGTGCGCTGAGCGGCGTGTCCGAAACGCTCCGCTCCTATGCCAACGCCGTATCTGCCGCCCAGCCCACGCTGGCCTCCGGCATCACGCTGGCCCAGAGCGTCTCCGGCTATCTGACCGACATGGAGGAGGACATCCGCCGCGTTACGGACAGCGCCGCCTTCCACCGCTTCGTGGACCTGATGGAGAGCGACTCCGACAGCATGGCCGAGTACCTGTCCTCTCCCGTACAGATGAACACGGAGATCGTCTATGAGATCAAGGATTACGGCTCCGCCATGGCCCCGTACTATGTGATGCTGGCCCTGTTCGTGGGCAGCCTCCTGACGGCGGTGATGGTCAAGGTCCCCGTGACCCAGCCCGCGTTCCGGAGCTGCCGCGGCATCCAGCGGTACTTCGGCCGCTTCCTCCTCTTTTTCTGCATGGCGATTGCACAGGCGCTGGTCACAGCCTTCGGGTGCCTGCACTTCGTGGGCATGGAAACGGCGGAGCCGGCCCTGTTCGTGCTGGCCTGCTGCCTCTGCTCGCTGAACTTCGCCTCCATGAACTACGCGCTGGTCTATTCGCTGGACAATGTGGGCCTCGCTGCCTCCGTCATCATCATGGTGCTGCAGGTAGCCGGCTCCGGCGGCTCCTATCCCATCGACGTGCTGCCCCAGCTGTTCCGGACGCTGTACCCCTTTATGCCCTTCCACTACGGCATGGATATGCTCCGCGAGACCATCGGCGGCCTGTACGGCCACACCTACCTGCGCTGCGCGCTGATCCTGCTGGGGATGTGCGTGCTGTTCACCGTTTTCGGCCTGCTGGTGTACTATCCCGCTCGCCGGCTGAACGCGGCCATCGCCGCCAGCAAGGAGAAGTCCGGCATCATGTAAGGAAAAATAAGCCGCCACCCACAGGGGTGGCGGCTTATGCCGTCGTTATACCGGGCTTATTTCCCGTCCTTGCAGCGGTCATACTCCACCTGCATCACGGCGGAGATGGTGTGCCGGCCGTAATCGTCCAGCTTGGCGAACTGGGTCAGCAGCCGCTCGGTGTCGTCCGTCAGATACAGGGCCGCATCGTCGGACATGGCCTTGATGCCAAGAATCTTGCAGATACGCATCACCGTATCGAAGGAGGAGCCGCCCACGCCGTTATGCAGCGCGCTGTTGATGGTGGAGAGGGGGATGTCCACCGCGAAGGCAAATTGCCGCACGCTCCGATACTGCCGCGAGATCTCATCGCGGACCAATTTGGTAAGATTGTCCATATCTGATCCTCACTTTTCTGTAAACAATTTCCAGTCGAACAAGGAAAGTATACCACGAAAGGCTGCACCCGCCAAGAGGGGAATGAAAAAATCATAAAAATTTCCGCGTTTTCCGGCGATACGTTCCGTTTTTCCGTATGCCGGCGTTAGTTTTTGTACGCCTTATCCGCGCCCGCCGCCAAATGCCCCTTTTATTTTGCGGCCCCCTGTGCTACAATAATCCCTCGGAGGACTCGCTGCTTATGAAAACACCCAAGCTCTATGCGCCCAGGACCGGCTTTGGCCGTTTGATGGCCGATCTGGTCCGGCGCTACTATGTGCATGATGTGGCCCGCGACAGCGCGGCCCTCACCTATTATCTGCTGTTCGCCATTTTTCCGCTGCTGATCTTCGTCAGCGCCCTGCTGGGCGTGCTGGAGCTGGATATCGACAGCATCACCGCCGTGCTGGCCCCGCTGCTGCCGTCCGATGTGGTGGCCGTGGTCCGGTCCTATCTGGACTATGTGGCCGCCAACCGCAGCCGCCAGCTGCTGTGGTTCAGCCTGATCTTCTCCATCTGGTTCCCCATGCGGTCCACCGGCTGCCTGATGCACTCGCTGCGTAAGGCCTTCGGCCGCAGCACGCCGGAGAATATCCTGCTGGGCCAGCTGCGTACCCTGCTGTTCACCGTCTGGATGATCTTCGTCATCGGCCTGACGCTGGCACTGGTGGTGGTGGGCCGCCGCGCCCTTTTGTTTCTGGCGCAGATCCTGCCGCTGTCGGACGCATTCATCAGCGTCTGGGGCTATCTCCGCTTCATCATTCTGGGCCTCGTCATGGCCATCTCGCTGGGCCTGCTGTACCAGCTGGCGCTGGGCCAGCGCCGCCCGCTGCGCGAGGTGCTGCCCGGCGTGGGCAGCTCGCTGGCGGCATGGATGGTGCTGTCCATGGCCTTCTCCTATTATGTGGAGAATGTGGCCAGCTATGCCCGCCTCTACGGCTCCATCGCCACCATCGTGGTGGTGCTGCTGTGGCTCTATATGTCCGGTCAGGTGCTGATCCTCGGCGCGGAGCTGTCGGCAGCCCTGACCCATCTGAAACACAAACGACACGCCGCGCCCCCGTCGGGCGGGGAGGAGGAAGCATGAAGATCATTATCGTAGGCTGCGGCAAGGTGGGCTACGCCATCGCCGCCCAGCTGACTCAGGAGCGGTATGACATCGTCATGGTGGACGATGAGATCGCCCACCTGTCCCGTGCCGACAGTACGCTGGATGTCATGTGCATCCACGGCAACGGCGCCTCCATCAGCGTCCTGATGGAGGCCGGCGTCCGCTCGGCGGATCTGGTCATCGCCGTCACCGGCGTGGACGACACCAATATGGTCTGCTGCCTGATCGCCAAGAGCCTCGGCGCCCGCCACACGGTGGCCCGTGTCCGCAACACCGAGTACCGGCAGGACGCGGATATCCTGAAGCGGGAGATCGGTCTGGATATGGTCATCAACCCCGATCTGGCCGCCGCGCAGGAGATCGCCCGTATCCTCAGCTTCCCCGCCGCCGTCTCCGTGGAGCCCTTTGCCGGCGGCCGCATCGACATGATCGGCCTTCCGGTGCTGGCGTCGGATTCGCTGGTAGGCCGCAGCCTCAGCGAATCCCACGGCGAGCGGAAGGCGGAGGTGCTGGTCTGCGCCGCCCAGCGCGGCGACGAGTGCATCATCCCCAACGGCTCCTTCGTGCCCCAGACCGACGACCGCCTGTATCTGGTGGGCAACAAGACCGAGCTGCAAAAAATGCTCAAGGCCATGGGCCGCACGCTCCACCGCATCAAGACCGTGGCCCTGCTGGGCGGCAGCCGCATCAGCATGTACCTGTCGTGGGAGCTGGCCCGCACCAATACCCACGTCCGCATCGTGGAGCAGGACCACGAGAAGTGCCTGTTTCTGTCCCAGCACCTGCCCGACGCCATGATCATTGAGGGCGACGGCACGGACAACGACCTGATCCAGTCGGAGAACATCTTCGGCGCCGACGGCTTCGTGTCCCTGACGGGCCGCGACGAGGAGAACCTGCTGATGGCCATGTCCGCCCGCCGCGCCGGCGTCCGCAAGGTGCTGGCCAAGATGACCCGCCCCAACTATATGGAGCTGGTACAGGATACCGGTCTGGGCAGCATCATCAGCCCCAAGGACATCATCGCCAACCAGATCACCCGCTATGTACGGGCGCTGGCCAATTCCGAGGGCATGGCCGTGGAGTCGCTGTATAAGCTGCTGGGCGGACAGGTGGAGGCGCTGGAATTTCTGGTCACCGGCCCCTCTGCCCGCCTGCTGCATATCCCCCTGAAGGATCTGCCCCTGCGCAGCGGCGTGCTGCTGGCGGCCATCGTCCGCGGCGGCAATACCATTATCCCCGGCGGCCTCACCACCATCGAGGAGGGCGACCGCGTGCTGGTCATCGCCCGCTCCATGGGCCTGAAGGACCTGACGGATATTCTGGCGTAACGCCGCATTCTGCTGAATTTCCTGCGGCCCATGGGGCCGCACAAACAAAAGCCACCGCTCTGCGGTGGCTTTTTCACGATTTGGTAAGCGCCTTCTTTTCCTGCCACCATCGGCATAGAAGCTTTCGCGCTCCGGCGCGACCCACTTCTTATTGGACTGTTGCGGTGCCCAAAATTTCTGCGCTGCCTAACGGCGGGCGCTTGAAATTTTGACCGCGGCCACTCGCTCCCCTCGCTTTATCCGCCACCGGCGGCGCTCGGATCGCTCCCTCCGGCGGCCCCATTTCTTTCAGCAGCGAAAGAAATGGGGGAAAGAACGCCGCCAAAAACCCATGGTTTTTGGATTTCCTTCCGCCGCTGGCCGCCGCGTTCTGATCCGTCCGAAATGTGGAATTGACTTCTTTCTCTGAGCGCTGCCGCTTTTGCTCTGAAATGTAGAACTGCACACCTCTACATTTTGCACCTTGAGCGGCAGCGGGGATAGCCGCAGAAGCAATTCCACATTTCGGCATCGTCACCGCCGCGCCGACAACGCGAGAGAAGTACCCCGCAAAAGTAATTTTCGCAGGCGCGCAGGAAGTCTTGAAACCTGCGGTTTCAAGCAGCCCTTTTGGTCACTTTTGGGGCTGCGGCCAAAAGTGACCCGCGCCCGCAGGCGCGGAACAGCTCTTGTGCCGCCGGAGGCAAGAAAGAAAGCGCCCCGCGCCCGCAGGCGCGGAACGGCCATTTTGTCCCCGCAAACCACAAAAAAAGAGCTGCCTCGCGCCTCAGCGCGAAACAGCTCTCAGCGGCGCCGCGGCGTCCGCCTCCACACCTGTGAAAAACGCGAACGCCCGCACCGCCTGATACACCAGCAGCTCCACGCCGCCTATCACCGGCAGCCCCCGGGCCGCCGCCGCGGCCAGCAGCGCCGTCTCCCGCGGCTCATACACCAGATCGTACACCACCGCGTCCTGCGGCAGCGCCTGCAAAAACGCCAGATCGGAAAACGCGGCCTTGCCCCGCATCCCCAGCGGCGTGGCATTGATCAGCAGGTGGCAGTCCGCCGCCGCCTGCGCGGCGCTGCCGAGGGCGCACGCCGTCCCGCAGTCGGGGCATCGCCCCGCCAGCAGCGCTGCCTGCTCCATGCGGCGGGCGCACACCGTCACCTGCGCCCCTGCGCCGGTCAGGGCATGGAAAACAGCCTTGGCTGCGCCGCCCGCCCCCAGCAGCACCGCCCTTTTGCCCTCCGGTGCAAAGCCGCGGGCCGCCAGACTGTCCAGAAATCCCGTGCCGTCGGTATTATGGCCGATGGCGCGCCCCTGCCGGATGCACACGGTGTTCACCGCGCCGATAGCCGCCGCCATCCCGTCCAGCTCGTCCAGCAGCGGCACGATGGCCTCCTTGTGGGGCATGGTCACGTTGAAGCCGGCGCAGCCTCCGGCCCTGGCCCAGTGGACAAAGTCCGCCAGCTCACCGGCGCGCACCGTCTGCGCCTCATAGCCATAGTCCACGCCGGTCTCCGCGATCATGGCCCGATGCAGCACCGGCGACAGGCTGTGCAGCACCGGATCGCCGATCACATACAGCTGCTTCATACGATGGGCGCCCCCACACAGCCTGCGAGGGGCGCTTTTTTTTCGCCCCGCTCCGGCGCGTTGGCCTTCAGATAGTCCATGGCCTCCGTATACCCCTGCATCCCGTGGCCGCAGATGGTCTTGACGCAGGCCGCCGCCGTGACGGACACGGCGCGGAACGGCTCCCGCGCGGTGATATCCGTCAGATGCACCTCCACCGCCGGCACGTCCACCGCCCGCAGCGCATCGTAGATGGCGTAGCTGTAATGGGCGTAGGCCCCGGGGTTGATGACAATGCCGCCGCAGTCCGCCTGCGCGGCCTGAATGGCGTCGATCAGCGCCCCCTCGTGGTTGCTCTGGAGCACCTCCGCCTCGCAGCCGAGGGCGGCGGCGTGCTGGGATATAAGTTTACATAAATCATAATAGCTGGCCCGCCCGTAGATGTCCGGCTCGCGGGTGCCCAGCAGGTTCAGATTCGGCCCGTTCAAAATCAGCAGCTTCATGGTGCTTCGCCCTCCCATATCCGTTGAATTTCGGCCACAGCCCGCTCTAATACAGGCTCCCCGATGCGGCAGCAGGCGCATTCCGCGTACAGCGGCCGCCGCTGTGCGGCCAGTGCCTCCAGGACCGCGCGCCCCGCTGCCAGCAGAGGACGGCCCGTCTGAAAATCGGTAGACATAATGTCAGAAAGCGGCCTGTCCAGCCAGAACACCGTGCCGCTCCGGCGCAGCAGGCGGCGGTTCTCCTCCCGCAGCACCGCGCCGCCGCCGGTGGCAATGACGCAGCCCTCACGGCCGCACAGCTCCCGCAGCACGCGGCTCTCCAGCTGGCGGAAGCCCTCCTCGCCCTGCTGGGCGAAGATGTCCGGAATGGACCGGCCCGCCGCTGCGGCCACGGCGTCGTCACAGTCGAAAAACGGCATGGCCAGCCGCTGAGACAGCAGCCGTCCCGCCGAGGTCTTGCCGCTGGCGGGCAGCCCGATGAGAATGAGATCATGCATGGCGCTCCTGCTCCTCCCGACTCTCGGCCATCAGCAGCCGGAACAGCCGCTCCACCTGCTGCCTCCGCTGGGGCAGCAGATCGCCCCGCTGGGCCAGCACCTGCGCCTCCCGCGCCTCATCCAGTACCGGCAGCCCTTGTGCCGCCTTGATTTTCCCGATCTCGCCGGCCAGCGACAGCCGTCGGGCCAGCAGTGCCGTCATCTGGTTGTCCACATCGTCCAGTTGGCGGCGCAGTCCCGCCAGCGTGCCGTCGTCCGGCGGCAGCAGGCGGCACACGGCCAGCGCCGCTGCGGCCTCTACCACCGGCGCGGCTCGCAGCACCACACAGCTGTCGTGCCGTCCCGCCACGGTGAGGACGGTGTTTTCCATCCGCCGCAGGTCCACGGTGTGCTGGGGCTTTGCGATAGACGGCGTGGGCCGGAACGTGACGGTGAACACAATGTCCATGCCGTTGGTCACACCGCCGTTTATGCCGCCGGAGTGATTTGTTTCCGTATAAATATGGGAACCATCGGTATAAAACGGATCATTCGCTTCACTTCCGTGAAGCGCCGCAAACGCCTCGCCATCGCCGAAGCCAATGGCCTTCACGGCGGGAATGGCGAAGATATGGCGGCTGATCTCCGATTCCACGGTATCCCGCCAGTCGGGGCCGCCCAGTCCGGCGGGCACGCCGGACACGGTGCAGCGGATCTGGCCGCCCACGCTGTCGCCGCCTTCACGGGCCTCGGCGGCCCGCTTACGCAGAACTTTTTCGTCTAAAATCTCGGCGTTTACAGAAATATCTATCGTTTTCAGGAATGTTTTTGCCAGACTGCCCGCCACGGTCAGCGGTGCGGTGAGGCGGCCGGAAAAGCGGCCGCCGCCCCGGGGATCATTGTGCCCGCCGGCGCGGACGAAGGCGGCGTAGTCGGCGTGGCCCGGGCGGGGCGTGTCCCGCAGCGGGGCGTAGTCGGCGGAGCGGACGTCGCGGTTGCGGAGCACAGCCACCAGCGCGTCGCCGGTGGTCCTGCCCTGATAAACGCCGGAGAGGAATTCCACCTCGTCCGGCTCGTGCCGCCCGGTGGCTAATTCCCCGAAAGCCTTGCGCCGCAACAGGTCTGCGCGGATAAGTGTTTCGTCCACCGGCAGTCCGGCTGGAATATTCTGGATGAGGACGCCCACGGCGGGGCCGTGGGATTCGCCGAAGACCGTGTACTCCATCATGGGGTCAGCACCTCCATCCGGCCGCCAATGGCTGCCAGCTCTTTCCAAAAATCGGGATAGGATTTCGTCACCTGCTCCGCGCCGGTCAGCGTTACGCTGCCGTCCGTCAGCAGCATGGCGGCGCAGCCCGCCAGCATGGCGATGCGGTGGTCGCCGAAGCTGTCCACGCAGCCGCCGTGGAGATCGGAAACTCCAGTAATGACAAGGCTTTCCGGCTCTTCAACCACCTGCGCGCCAAGGGCGTTCAGCACCTGCGCCACGGCGGCGGGACGGTCGCTCTCCTTGCCGCGGAGAAAGCCGCAGCCGGTGAAGCGGGTGGTGCGGCCTGCCAGCAGCGCCGCATAGAGCGCCAGCGGCATCAGCAGGTCAGGGGTGTCGGACAGGTCGATCGTTGGCGGAAAATCGTCAAGATACGAAATAATACGCGAATCTCCTTGAAAATCAGGAAGAATTCTGCTTCCGGTTTTCTTCCTGTTTGTTCCGTTTTGTTCCGGTTTTTCTTCCTGTTTTGCTTCATCATGAACCATGGTGGGAGGACATTTGTCCGCGCACGAGACGGCCGGCGCGGGAGAGAGGATCACAATTTCTTCTGCGCCGCTGCGGCGCATTTGCTGCACGCGGGAGAGCACCAGCCAGAAGGCCGCCGCCGACCAGTCCGGTGCAGTCAGCAGCGGCGCGGGGCGGTACGTCTGCCCGCCGTCGATGTGATAGCCGGCGAGGGTGGGGGTCACGGCGACGCCGTGGTGGCGGAGGACGCGGCAGGTCATGTCCAGATAAGGGCGGGACACGGGACGGTCAGTTAACATAATATCAGACGGCTCCGGCAGCAGGGGCAGGGCCATCAGCAGGCCGCTGACCACCTGGGAGGTGGCGGCGGCGGAGAGCGTCCATGCGCCGCTGCGGAGAGGGCGGGTCAGGAGCAGGCCCGCCGCCGTGGCCCGCAGGCCCAGCTCGGCGGGGATGGGGCGGCGCAGCAGGCGGGGCGAGCCGGTGAACACCGCGCCGGTGCGGCCCAGCGCCATGAAAAGCGGCAGGAGAAAGCGGAGAGTGCTGCCGCTGTCGCCGCAGTACACCGTGGGGTGCGGCGTGTCCAGCAGGGACAGCGCAGCCGCCGTTTGACGCACATCGTCGGCGGCGTCCGGCGGCAGGGGGGTGGTCTGGCCCGCCAACCGGCGGCAGATCAGCTCCCGATGGAGCAGGCTTTTGGACGGCGGTACCGTCACACTGCCGCGAAGGCAGGCGGGAGAGAGACGCAGGATCATTGGCAGCCCTCCCACAGAGAGGAGAGAGGGACCTCCTCCAGACGGCCCTCGCCGGCGCGCTCTACCACCACGATGGTGATGCGGGCACCGGCGGTCTTCTTGTCCTGCGACAGATACCGGCGAAGGGCGTCGCCGCCGCAGTCGATGGCGGCGGGCAGGCCGTAATGGGCCAGCAGATGCTCCAGACGGGCCAGCAGAAGGCCGCCGCCCAGCCCGTGGGCCATCTGCCAGCGCAGCATCTGAGCCATGCCGGCGGCCACGGCCTCGCCGTGGGTGTAGGCCTGATAGCCGCCGAGAGCCTCATAGGCGTGGCCGAAGGTGTGGCCGAAGTTCAGCAGGCGGCGGAGGCCGCTGTCCCGCTCATCGGCGGCGACGCAGCGGGCCTTGATGCGGCAGCAGGCGGCCGCCAGCTTTTCCGGAGCGGGGAGAGACGGCTCCTCCAGCGCGTCCAGCAGCGGCGCGTCGGCGATGCAGGCGCACTTGATGACCTCGGCCATGCCGGAGGACAGCTGGCGCGGCGGCAGAGTGGCGAGGCAGGCGGTGTCGGACAGCACCAGCGCCGGCTGCCAGAAGGCACCCAGCAGGTTCTTGCCCTCCGGCAGGTTTAGACCGGTCTTGCCGCCGATGGCACTGTCGGCCTGGGCCAGCAGCGTGGTGGGGACATGGGCCAGCGTCACGCCCCGCAGCAGCGTGGCGGCGGCAAAGCCCGCCAGATCGCCGCAGGCGCCGCCGCCCAGCGATGCCACGCCGCAGGTACGGTCAAAGCCGTCATGCAGGATGCGGCGGCACAGGTCCTCGTAGACCGGCAGGGTCTTGGCGCTCTCGCCGGCGGGGACGGGGTACAGCGCGGCGGTGAGTCCGGCGGCGCGGAGACTGTCCAGCAGGGCGGAGCCGTACAGGGCGGCGGCCGTCTCATCGGCCACCACGGCCCAGCGGGCGGCGGGGGATGCCTCCCGCAGCAGCGTACCGGCGCGGGCCAGCAGGCCGTGGCCGATGTACACGGGGTAGGCGGCGGTTTGCAGTTGGACGGCGAGCTGTTCCATGGGGCACCTCCGGCGGAATGTTCTTTTTCCTATTGTAGCGCGGGGGCGGGGGTTTTGCAAGGCGGTGTTTCGCGCTGCGGCGCAGGAGTCGTTCCGCGCCTGCGGGCGCGGGGCGCTTCCTTTTCCTGCCTCCGGCGGCCCCATTTCTTTCAGCAGCCGTATAGGAGCTGTTTCGCGCTCCGGCGCGACCCACTTTTGCCCCCGTCGGCAAAAGTGGGCAAAAACGCCGTTCAAACCTGCGGTTTG
>CAKTOK010000010.1 GCA_934589835.1 uncultured Oscillospiraceae bacterium
ACTGGCTGTGGGCTGATGCCCACAGCAGAACAACGGTTTGTGAGTTTTCCTAATAAATATGGCCCATATGTGGATACCGTGGGAAAGAATGAGAGCCGAATTGCGGAGTATATAGAGAACCAGCTGAAAGAGGACGAAATGGGTGAGCAACTTACCATGAGCCAATACGGCCCGTTTACGGGCGGCAAGTAACAATCCTACGCAGCTGGCAGACCGTACTTACGCGTTTGACGCGTGCGCGAGGAACATAGGGCTTTGCCCGCATAAGCAAAACCACCCGCTTGGCGGGTGGATGCTTATTTGATGCAATCATTCCCACTCGACGGTGGCGGGGGGCTTGGAGGTGATATCGTAGCAGATGCGGTTGATGTGCTTGACCTCGCCCACGATGCGGCCGGAGACCTTGTCCAGCAGCTCATAGGGCAGGCGGGACCATGTGGCGGTCATGAAGTCCTGAGACTGTACGGCACGCAGGGCCAGCGTATAGTCATAGGTGCGCTCATCGCCCATGACACCCACGCTGCGAAGGTCGGTAAGCACGGCAAAGAATTGACTGGTGGTGCGGTCCAGACCGGCCAGCCTCATCTCCTCACGGAAGATGGCATCGGCATCCCGCAGGATAGCCAGCTTCTCCTCGGTGACCTCGCCAATCACGCGGATGGCCAGACCGGGGCCGGGGAAGGGCTGACGCCACACCAGCTCGTCGGGAAGGCCCAGCTCAAGACCAAGTTGACGCACCTCATCCTTGAACAGGCGGCGCAGCGGCTCCACGATCTCCTTGAAGTCCACGCAGTCTGGCAGACCGCCCACATTGTGGTGGCTCTTGATGACGACCGACTCGCCGCCCAGACCGGATTCCACCACATCGGGGTAGATGGTGCCCTGCGCCAGAAAGTCCACGGCGCCGATCTTCTTGGCCTCGTCCTCAAAGACGCGGATAAACTCCTCGCCGATGATCTTGCGCTTGCGCTCGGGATCGGTGACGCCCGCCAGCTTGCTGAGGAAGCGGGGACCGGCATTGACACGGCGAACGTCCACATGGAACTGGTGCTTCATGACCTGCTCCACCTGATCGCCCTCGTCCTTGCGTAGCAGACCGTGATCCACGAAGATACAGGTGAGCTGATCGCCTACGGCGCGCTGGAGCAGAGCGGCAGCCACGGAGCTGTCCACACCGCCGGAGAGGGCCAGCAGCACGCGGCCATTGCCGATCTGGCGGCGGCACGCGGCCACGGCCTCCTCCAGATAAGAGGCCATGGACCACTCGGGGCGGAAGCCGCAGATGTTGTAGAGGAAGTTTTGCAGGATCTGCTTGCCGTACTCCGTATGGAGCACCTCGGGATGGAACTGAACGCCATAAAGCTGCTTGTCTGCACAGCACACGGCGGCATGGCGGCAGCCGGCGGTATGGGCGATGGCCCGGAATCCGGGAGCCAGCTGCTCCACCTCCACGCCATGGCTCATCCAGCAGACGGAGGTCTCCGGCACCTGCGCGAACAGGGGGGAGGCACCGTCATGGGTCAGCTCGACCTTGCCGTACTCGCGGGTCTCCGCCTTGCGGCACTGGCCGCCCAGCAGGTGCATCATCAGCTGCTCGCCATAGCAAATGCCCAGCATGGGGATGCCCATCTGGAACAGGGCCTTGTCCACCATGGGAGCGTTGGGGGCAAACACGGTGGCGGGGCCGCCGGTGAAGATCAGGGCATCCGGCTCGAAGGCACGGATCTCGTCCGGCGAGATGCGGTAGGACTTGATCTCACAGTAGACGCCGCACTCACGGACGCGGCGGGCGACCAGCAGGTTATACTGACCGCCAAAATCCAGAACAAGGACTTTTTTCATGTCAGGCATCCTCCCGGAAACGGATGTGGTGCTCATCGGCCTCGTCGATGATGGCCAGCGAGTGGATCGGATAGCCCTCGCGGCGCAGACTGTCGCCGCCGTCCTGGAAGCCCTTTTCCACGGCAACGCCGATCCCGGCCAGCGTGGCGCCGGCCTTGTTCACGATGTCGATCAGGCCGCGCATGGCGTAGCCCTTGGCCATAAAGTCATCGATGATGAGGACGCGGTCGCTGGCGTGGATCCAGTCCTGGGACACCAGCAGCGTCACCTTCTTCTTATAGGTGTAGGAAAAAATATCGCTCTGGTACAGGCCGCCCTCAATGTTGTCACTCTTGGCCTTCTTGGCAAAGACCATGGGGACACCATATTTCTCGGCACAGATCGTGGCCAGAGCGATACCGCTCGCCTCAGCGGTGAGCACCATCGTGATATTCTTCACATCAAAATATTTGGCAAATTCATCGGCGATCGCGCCCATCAGGGCGGTATCGACGCGGTGGTTCAAAAATCCGTCCACCTTGATGATGTTGCCGGGCAGGACACGGCCTTCCCGCAGAATGCGCTCCTTCAGCTGCTGCATCGTCACCACTTCCTCTCAAAAGTAATCATCCTATTATCGCCCGATTTCACGGGGAAAAGCAACAGGGAAAAATGCAGAATATTCCGGCGCTTTTTCCGGTTTTTTGTGGTTTTTACCGGAGAAAGCGGCGGCACTTATCCCTTGGATAAGCTCTGCTTGACAAAGGCGGCGAAACGCTCCGCCGCGGCGGTCTGAGGCACATCCCGCAACATACACATATCCACGGAGCGGGGCGGGACCTGGAAGGAGGTCCGGAGCCTGCACAGACGGCCGCTCTCCAGCTCGCGGGTGACAAATTCCTCCGTGACGCCGGCCACGCCGAAGCCGATGGCCGCCAGATCCACCAGCAGGCTGCGGGCGCCCAGCTCGATCTCAGGATTCAGCCGCAGACCGTTCTGCAGGAAGAACCGCTCCAAATACAGGCGGCTGGAGGCCTTGCGCTCCAAAAGGATCAGCGGGAAGGCGGAGATCTCCTCCAGCGAGTAGACATGATCGAAGTCGCAGGGGTATTCCGCGCCCGCCACAAAGATGGAATGCGTGGGGAAGCAGGGGAAGGTCTCCAGGGAGGTCATATCCGTGGGGGTGCTGGCAAAGGCGATGTCCACCTTGCCGGAGCGCAGCAGGCCCAGCACCTTGTGGCTGCGGCCGGAGATGATCTGGATATGGATGGCGGGATGATCCCGATGGAAGCTGTCCAGATAGGGCAGCAGAAACTGACTGGTGACAGTGTCGCTGGCGCCGATGACCAACTGGCCCATTTGCAGCTCCCGTGTCTGGGACAGCTTTTCCTCACCGGTCTCCAGCAGGCCCATGGCGCTGCGGACGTACTCATAGAGCATCTTGCCCTCCGCGGTCAGGGTGACGCCTCGGGAGTTGCGGGAGAAAAGCCGCGTCTGAAGGTCACTCTCCAGCTGCTTGATGGACTGGCTCACGGCGGACTGGGAGATATACAGCGCCTGAGCGGCGGCGGTGATGTTGCCTACCTCCGCCACCTCCTTGAATACCCGATATAATTCAAGCTTTACGGACATATCGCTGCCTCCTATAAGAATTTCGTGTTAGAAAACGATGTGCTATCTGCTATGATTATATCAAGAAACCGCGAGAATGCAAGGGCAAATTTGCGGAAGACAGAGCCGGTTTCCTCCTTGCATAAGCGGCGGCATTGTGGTATGATAAGCTGTATTGGAGCAAAAGGAGAACAAACATGAGAAAGCTGAAAGAGGTTTGGCTCGGGCAGGACACAGTGAACCGCGTGATCCTCATCGCGGGTCTTTTGGCGTGTATCTGGAGCCTGATCAAGGGCCGCGGGCTGTATGGCGTGGCGATCCTCGTTCTGATGGGGATGCTGATGGTCAGCCGCAGCAGCAACCGACAGAAGCGGCTGGGCCGTCTGTACGGCGGGCTGCACTTCCATATGCCGGACGGTGAGATCGTGCCGCTGTCCTTTGATCAGGTGAAGTCGGAATACACCCACGGGCAGCAGAGAAAGTATGCCGGACGCAAGGTGACGCTGCGGTTCCCGTGGTGGCATCTGGATCTGGACGGACACGGTGACACAGGCTTCGGCCTGCTGATCCACTTTGACGGCAATGAGGAGGCTATGGCCGAGGCAAAGGCTCTGCGCGCCGGCGATTTTGTGTCCGTCACCGGTGAGATCGTAGCCGCCGGAAAGAACTATTTTTACATCGGCAACGTCACGGAGCTGCGCCGTGTATCAGAAAAGGAAGCCTTCCCTTCGCGGGAACAATAATATTACAGAGAAAATAAAGGAGTGCTTACTATGAGTTTCATGATCGAGACATCCGCCCGTCACATCCATCTGACCCAGGAGACGGTGGAGAAGCTGTTCGGCAAGGGCTATGAGCTGACCATCCGCAAGCCCCTGTCCTATCCCGGCCAGTACGCCTGCAACGAGCGCCTGACCATCGTTGGCCCCAAGAAGGAGCTGGGCAACGTGTCCATTCTGGGACCGGTCCGCAAGGCCGATCAGGTGGAGGTCTCCGCCACCGACGCCCGCACGCTGGGCATCGACGCGCCGGTCCGCGAGAGCGGCGACGTCAAGGGCTCCGGCGCCTGTAAGCTCATCGGGCCTGCCGGTGAGGTGGAGCTGACCGAGGGCGTGATCGTGGCCAAGCGCCACCTGCACGTCACCCGTGAGGATGCCGAGAAGATGGGCATCAAGGATAAGGAGATCATCCGCGTCGCCTGCGGCGGCGAGGGTCGTAAGCTGATCTTCGATGATGTGGTGGTCCGCGTCAACGAGGGCGGCACCACCACCATGCACGTCGACACCGACGAGGCGCAGGCGGCAGGCAACCCCACCAGCGGCGAGCTCTTCCGGTAAGCGGGAGACTACTGTAAAGCCCCCCGCGCCATACGGCGCGGGGGGTTCTTGCATAGCAGGGTCACGCGCTGCGCGTGATTCTGGCAGATAAGAAGGAGACGGGCCGCCGCCCGTCTCCTTCTTATTCCGTCTTTTCCGCCTGCTCCGCTGCCGCGTCAGGCTCCGCCGGAGGCTGCTCCGCCTCGTATTCTGCCAGCGCCTGCGCCAGCACCTTTTTGTCGTGGCGGCTGTGTACCTGCGTCAGGTCAAACTTCTCCCACAGGTCGGGCCGCCGCGCCATGGTGCGCTTGTAGCTCTCCCGGGTGCGCCAGTCCGCCACGTTGCCGTGGTGGCCGCTGAGCAGCACCTCCGGCACGCTGCGGCCGTGCCACTCCTCGGGGCGGGAATACTGGGGGTACTCCAGCAGACCGTTCCAGTGGCTCTCATCGGTGTAGCAGCTCTCCTCCGGCAGGACGCCGGGGACCATGCGGCACAGACAGTCCGCCAGCGCCATGGCCGGGATCTCCCCGCCGGTGACCACGAAATCGCCCATGGAGATCTCCTCGTCCACGCACTCGTCCAGAAAGCGCTGGTCCACGCCCTCATAGTGGCCGCAGACCAGAATAAGGTGATCGTACCGCTCCTTCAGCTCCCGCGCCACCTGCTGGGTCAGCACCCGTCCGCAGGGGGAGAGATAGATGGTATGCACCCGTCCGCCGGCCTCGTCACAGATATGCTGCCAGCAGCGGTACAGGGGATCGGCCTGCATCACCGCGCCCCGCCCGCCGCCGTAGGGATAGTCGTCCACCTGCATCTGTTTGTTGGTGGTGTATTCCCGTATCTGGTGGGTGCGGATGGTGACGAAGCCCCGCTCCTGCGCCCGTCCGATGATGGAGGCGTTCATCATGGCGTCCACCGCGTCGGGGAACAGGGTCATGATATCAATCCTCATCGGTGGCCAATCCTTTCATCATGCGGACGCGGATGACCTCCGCATCCGGGTCGGCGGAGACGATGAACACATCGGGTACGGCGGGGATCAGGTACTCGTGGGCGCCGCCCCGCACCTGATAGACCTTGTGGGCGGGGTAGGACAGTACCTTGTCCAGCCGCCCGAGCTCCTCGCCGGTGGCGTCGTCCACCACGGCGCAGCCCTCCAGCTCCTCGTCGAAGAACTCCCCGGCGGGCAGGCAAGCATCGGTGCGGCGGATGGCCACGCTGCGGCCCTTCAGCGCCAGCGCGCCGTCCATGGTGTCCACGCCGGGCAGCGTCAGCAGCACAGTGGACTTGTGGACGCGGGCGGCGGCGACCTTCGTCTCCACTCCGCCGATGTACAGGGTGCGGAAGGCGGCGATGAACGCCGGATCAAAGCCGGCGGGGTTCACCTTCACCTCGCCGCGAACGCCGTGGGCATTGACAACTGTTCCCACCGTAATAAATTCAGGCCGCATACCGCGCCCTCCTTATCATAAAAAAATCAGACCAGCATCCCAAACAGGGTAAAGCCCAGATGGAAGCGGAGCATATAGTACAGCGCCGCGCCGCCTACGGAGAAGATGATCCCCAGCAGGGCGCGGGTCCTGCCGCGTCTTGCGTAGCGCACCCCGCCGACGATCACGCCGATGAGGTCGGAGAGAAAGGGGAGATAGGTGAGGATACGCATGGGCCAGACGGAGAGCCACGGCGAATAGTCACCCACCGTCAGGGAAAAGACCAGCAGGCCCGCCAGATCATAGGCGAAAAACGGCAATATCAAATTGAAGATGCCGTGGAGCAGCGAACGGGTATCGGGTCGCATGGTGAGTTTCCCCTCTTTCAGCAGAGTGCGGTTGGCGTTTTTTGTTACAATAACCGTCTTATTATACCATATCTGACATTCCGGCGCAACGCCGATTTTTCCGGCAGGGGAAAAACGCGCGAAAAAGAGGGAGGAGTAGGGGAAACACCAGCCAATATGCCCGTATTTTGCGATATTCTGCGCCGAAAAAATACCATATCTTGTGCGGCAAAGCGTGAGATTGGGCAGGATACACAAAAATATCTGCCGCTTTTTGGCAACAGTCCTCTCTATATTTTGAATTTTCACCTTGAAAAGACACAAGATATAGCGTATGATAAAGCAGAAATGTGTATACACGCCCCGATATATGGGACGCGAGGGATAGAGAGAACGAAGGAGGGCCTCTATGAGAATCATCAAGAGAAACGGAGCCGAGGTCGGCTTTGACATTACCAAGATCATTATCGCCGTCACCAAGGCCAACGAGTCCGTGGAGGAGGTGGACCGGATGACGCCGGTGCAGATCCAGCGGATCGCGGAGTCCGTGGAGCTGCAGTGCCAGAAGATGAACCGCGCCCCCACCGTGGAGGAGATCCAGGACATGGTGGAGCACTACATCATGGCCCACGGCGCCTTTGAGGTGGCCAAGCACTACATCACCTACCGCTACACCCGCTCTCTGGTGCGTAAGTCCAACACCACCGACGACAAGATCCTCAGCCTCATCGAGTGCAACAACGAGGAGGCCAAGCAGGAGAACTCCAACAAGAATCCGGTGGTCAACTCCACCCAGCGGGACTATATGGCCGGCGAGGTCAGCCGCGACCTCAGCGAGCGCATCCTGCTGCCGCAGGATATTGTGGAGGCGCACCGCGAGGGTATCATCCACTTCCACGACAGCGACTATTATGCCCAGCATATGCACAACTGCGATCTGGTGAATCTGGAGGATATGCTGCAAAACGGCACCGTCATCACCGGTACGCTCATCGAAAAGCCCCACAGCTTCGCCACCGCCTGCAACATCGCCACCCAGATCGTGGCGCAGGTGGCCAGCAACCAGTATGGCGGCCAGTCCATCTCCCTGACCCATCTGGCGCCCTTCGTGCAGGTGAGCCGCAATAAGATCCGCGCCAGCGTGCGGGAGGAGTTTGACGCCGTGGGCGTGGCGGTGACGGAGGATCAGATCAACGCCATCGCGGAGAAGCGCCTGCGGGAGGAGATCCGCCGCGGCGTGCAGACCATCCAGTATCAGGTGGTGACGCTGCTGACCACCAACGGACAGGCGCCGTTCATCACGGTGTTCATGTATCTGGGTGAGGCTCGCAGCCAGCAGGAGAAGGCCGATCTGGCGGTCATCATCGAGGAGATGCTGCTCCAGCGGTATCAGGGCGTGAAGAACGAGAAGGGCGTGTGGGTCACACCGGCGTTCCCCAAGCTCATCTATGTGCTGGAGGAGGACAACATCCACGAGGACAGCAAGTACTGGTACCTGACGGAGCTGGCGGCCAAATGCACCGCCAAGCGGATGGTGCCGGACTATATCAGCGAGAAGAAGATGCTGGAGCTGAAGGTGGACAAGAACGGCGAGGGTCACTGCTACCCCTGCATGGGCTGCCGCAGCTTCCTGACCCCCTATGTGGACGAGAACGGCAAGCCCAAGTACTACGGCCGGTTCAATCAGGGCGTGGTGACGGTGAACCTGCCGGATATCGCCCTCAGCTCCGGCGGCAATATCGAGAAGTTCTGGCGCATCTTCGATGAGCGCATGGAGCTGTGCCACCGGGCGCTGCTGTGCCGCCACGAGCGGCTGAAGGGTACGCTGTCCGACGCCGCGCCTATCCTGTGGCAGTACGGCGCCTGCGCCCGGCTGAAGAAGGGCGAGCCCATCGACAAGCTGCTGTTTGGCGGCTACTCCACCATCTCCCTGGGCTATGCGGGCCTGTATGAGTGCGTGAAGTACATGACCGGCAAATCCCACACCGACCCCAGCGCCACCCCCTTTGCACTGGAGGTCATGAACGCGCTGAACGCCGCCTGCAAGAAGTGGAAGGCCCAGCACAACATCGACTTCTCCCTGTACGGCACGCCGCTGGAGTCCACCACCTACAAGTTCGCCAAGTGCCTGCAAAAGCGGTTCGGCGTGGTGGAGGGCATCACCGACAAGGGCTATATCACCAACAGCTATCACGTCCATGTGACGGAGCCCATCGACGCCTTCAAAAAGCTGGAGTTCGAGGCTCAGTTCCAGCACCTGTCCCCCGGCGGCGCCATCAGCTATGTGGAGGTGCCGGATATGCAGAACAATCTGGACGCGGTGCTGGAGGTCATGAAGTTCATCTATGACCACATCATCTATGCCGAGCTCAACACCAAGAGCGACTATTGTCAGGTATGCGGCTGGGACGGCGAAATTGAGATCGTGGAGCAGGACGGTAAGCTGATCTGGAGGTGCCCCCAGTGCGGCAACACCGATCAGGACAAGATGAACGTGGCGCGGCGCACCTGCGGCTATATCGGCACACAGTTCTGGAACCAGGGACGCACGCAGGAGATCAAGGACCGCGTGCTGCATCTGTAAAGGACGGCGCATCAAAAGGCGGGCAGACGCCCGCCTTTTTCCCGCCTGTTCATAATCTTCTCATATTTGCGTGATACCATCGGCTGACAAGGGCGTGTCTGCTCTTGTCAACCGATGGTATCATCCCACCACAGGAGGGCGCTATGCACTACGGAGAATTGAAAAAATGCGATATCGCCAACGGTACCGGCGTGCGGGTGACGCTGTTCGTTTCCGGCTGCACCAACCATTGCCCCGACTGCTTCCAGCCCCAGACATGGGACTTCGACTACGGCAGGGAGTTCACCGACGCGACGAAGGCGGAGATCTTCGCCGAGCTGGACAAGCCCTTCGTCAACGGATTGACCGTACTGGGCGGGGAGCCCTTTGAGCCGCGGAACCAGCGGGAGCTGCTGCCGGTGCTGCGGGAAATACGGGAGAGGTATCCCCAGAAGACCATCTGGTGCTTCACCGGCTTTCGACTGGAGGACGAGCTGCTGCGCGACGGCAGCTATCCCCGCTGCGAGGCTACGGACGGGATGCTGGCGTGTATCAATATTCTGGTGGACGGCCGGTTCCAGAAGGAGCTGAAGGACATCTCCCTCCAGTTCCGCGGCAGCCGGAACCAGCGGGTCATCGACATGGACCGGACCCGCCAGACGGGCGAGGTCGCCATCTGGGATAAGCTGAGAAAGTGAGGAATACCCATGAAAAAAGGAGCTGCACTGCTGCTGGTACTGCTGCTGACGCTGGCCCTGACCGCCTGCGGCCGGACGCCGCCGGACGACGGCAGCGCCGCCGCGCCGGACCGGCAGGAGGAGCCGGATGCGGGCTATACTGCCGGCGGCGGTGAGATCGTGCAGATAGACGGCTTTCGGGAGATCGATATCCAGTGGATCGCCGGCAAGGTCGTGGTGGAGCGGTACGACGGCAAGGTAACGGAGCTGTCGGAGACGAAGCTGGACGGCAGTCCCGTGTCACTGAAGATGGAGTGGCGGCTCAACGAGGATACCGGCAAGCTGGAGATCCGCTCCCAGCCGGTGCAGGCCAACACGGACGAGGGAAAGCTGCTGACGGTGCGTCTGCCCAGAGACACCGTGCTGTATGAGCTGGACATCAACACCGTCAGCGCCGATGTGGACGTGCAGGCGTCCTTCACCCAGCTGACGGAGCTGGCGATCACCACCGTCAGCGGCAGTGTGACGGCGGCGGATGTGACGGCGGACGAGGTATCTCTGGCCAGCACCAGCGGCGAGCTGGCAGGCGTCTATCAGGCCCAACGGCTGGATGTGGATACCGTCAGCGGCAAGGTGACGCTGAAGCTGCCCAATGTGCCGCAGGAGCTGGAGGCGGAGACCACCAGCGGCGATGTGACGCTGACGCTGTCGGCGCAGCCCGCCGCGCCGGTGGCGCTGCGCTTCCAGACGGTCAGCGGCAGTTTCCGGAGCGACATCGACAGCGCCGACAACGCCGCCAATGTCTGGGAGTTCCAGACAGTCAGCGGCAGCGTGACGGTCAGCGCGGCGGCATAAGTGCGTCATACCATCAGGGACAAGGGCGCGGCTGCCCTTATCGACTGATGGTACCGATGAAGCAGCGCAGGCGCTCCGACCGAAAATGGCCGGAGCGCCTGTTTTTTCAAGTATTTTCGAGAAATGCGGCAAATTCCTCCTGATACAGCTCATCCGCCGCATCGCGGAGCCTTGCACAAAAGGCGTCGTAGGCGGTGAGCAGCCGCAGGCCCTCGTCCGTCAGGGCCGCGCCGCCGCCGCCATGCCCGCCGATGGTGGAGGACAGCAGCGGGAAGCCCAGCGCCTTTTCCGCGTTTTTCACCACAGTCCACGCCTTGGAATAGGCCATGTCCATGTGCAGCGCCGCCGCCCGCAGGGAGCGCAGCTCCTGCACACCGTGAAGAAGGCGGGCCACGCCGGGGCCGAAGCACTTTACATCGGTAAAGAGACGGCAGGATAAATTGTACGTCATCGTCGTTTTCATGCGCTAATTGTAGCAGACCCGCAGGGACGCGTCAACAGGGATTGACCTTTTTCAGGCGAAGTGTTACCATCAATCAAACAGAGGTGAGGTTTTTCCATGAGAGTTCTGATCCGCGGCGCGGGAGATATCGCCACCGGTATCGCCCTGCGGCTGTACCGCTGCCATATTCAGGTCGTGATGACCGATCTGCCCGCGCCCACCGCCATCCGAAGGACGGTGTGCTTTTCGCAGGCCATCGTGCTGGGCCGTACAGAGGTAGAGGGCGTAACGGCGGAGCGGGCGGCGGACGCAGCCCACGCCGAGGCGCTGCTGGCGCAGGGCGTTATTCCCGTGCTGGCCGATCCGGAGGGCGCGTGCCGTCCGGCGCTTCGGCCCGATGCGGTGGTGGACGCCATTCTGGCCAAGCGAAATCTGGGCACGGCCATCACCGATGCGCCGGTGGTCATCGGCGTGGGCCCGGGGTTCACCGCCGGCACGGACTGCCACGCCGCGGTGGAGACCATGCGGGGCCACACGCTGGGCCGCGTCATCTATCAAGGCAGCGCCCTGCCCAATACCAACATCCCGGGCCTTATCGGCGGCTATGCGGGAGAGCGGGTGCTGCGCTCGCCGGCGGACGGCGTGTTCCGCCAGCTGCTGGAGATCGGCGCGGAGGTCAGAGCCGGCGACGTGGCCGGAGAGGTGGCGGGCCTGCCCATGCGGTGTACCATCGACGGCGTACTGCGGGGCATCCTGCCGGAGGGCACACCGGTCCACAAGGGCATGAAGGCCGGCGATGTGGACCCCCGGTGCAGGCCGGAGTACTGCACTACTGCCTCGGACAAGGCGCTGGCGGTGGGCGGCGGCGTGCTGGAGGCGCTGCTGCACCTGAGCGGCGAGCTGAAAAGACTGTAAAGCAAACACACTTCACAATATTTTAGGAGGACTGGATGATGGAAACCTACGGACTGGAGAAGCTGGGCCTTGTAAACACAGGCGCGGTCTACCGCAATCTGACGCCGGCTCAGCTGGTGGAGCACGCGCTGCGCCGCGGAGAGGGCACGCTGTCCGACACCGGCGCACTGGTGGTGAAGACCGGCAAGTACACCGGCCGTGCCGCCAACGATAAATATATCGTGGATACCCCCGCCGTCCACGATGACATCGCATGGGGCAAGGTGAACCGCCCCATCGAGAAGACAAGGTACGACGCCATCCGCGCCAAGGTGCTGGCCTACCTGCAGGGACGGGATATCTTCGTTTTCGATGGCTTTGCCGGTGCGGATCCCAAATACACCAAGGCGTTCCGCATTGTCAACGAGCTGGCCAGCCAGAACCTGTTCATTCACCAGCTGCTGCGCCGCCCCACGGCGGAACAGCTGCGGGATTTCCGCGAGGACTATACCATCATCGCCGCCCCGGGCTTCCGGTGTGTGCCGGAGATCGACGGGACCCACTCCGAGGCCGCCATTCTGGTGAACTACGAGGCTCACGAGGTGGTGATCTGCGGCACCCGCTATGCCGGTGAGATCAAGAAGTCCGTGTTCTCCGTGATGAACTATGTGCTGCCCAAGCAGGGCGTGTTTCCCATGCACTGCTCGGCCAACATCGGCAAAAACGGCGACAGCGCCGTGTTCTTCGGCCTTAGCGGCACCGGCAAGACCACGCTTTCCGCCGATCCCGACCGGATGCTCATCGGCGACGATGAGCACGGCTGGGCCGACGACTCTGTGTTCAACTTCGAGGGCGGCTGCTACGCCAAGTGCATCAACCTCAGCCCCGAGGGGGAGCCGGAGATCTACAACGCCATCAGGTTCGGCGCGCTGGTGGAGAATGTGGTGATGGACCCCGACACGCGGCGGCTCGATTTTGACGACGACTCGCTGGCGGTGAACTCCCGCGTGGGCTACCCCGTGGAGTATATCCCCAACGCGGAGCTGTCCGGCATGAGCCCCAGCGTGCCCAAGACCGTGATCTTCCTGACGGCGGATGCCTACGGCGTGCTGCCGCCCATCAGCAAGCTGGACCGGAACCAGGCCATGTACTACTTCGTCTCCGGTTTCACCTCCAAGGTGGCCGGCACGGAGATCGGCGTCACGGAGCCGGTGCCCACCTTCTCCACCTGCTTCGGCGAGCCGTTCCTGCCGCTGGACCCCTCCGTTTACGCCGCCATGCTGGCGGAGAAGGTGGAGAAGGCCGGCGCCAAGGTGTATCTGGTGAACACCGGCTGGAACGGCACCGGCCAGCGGATGAAGCTGCGCTACACCCGCGCCATGGTCACCGCCGCGCTGACCGGCGCCATCGAGGAAAGCGCGTTTGTTACCGATCCCACCTTCGGTGTGCAGGTGCCCACCCACATCGAGGGTGTGCCTGATGAGCTGCTGATCCCCGCCAATACATGGGAGGACAAGGCGGCCTACGAGGCCGGCTGCAAAAAGCTGGCACGGAGCTTTGCGGAGAACTTCAAAAAGTATACCCACATGAGCGCCGAGGTGACGGCGGCGGGTCCCAAGGTGTGAGTCGATGCTGGAGCTGAAGATCCTGATCGACGACATCGACTACAACAGCGTGTCGGAGCTGCTGGTGCCTCTGCTGGCGGAGAAGCTGGAAAAGGACGGCAAGGGCGGCATTCTGGGCGGCGTACTGGCGGGCACTCCGGAGATGGCGGTGAGTATGGCCCGCACGCTGCTGAGCGCCATGCCGCAGCAGAAGAAGGACGAGCTGGTGGTGCAGCTGGTCACGAAGAACCGCGACAAGCTGCTGCAAAAGGGCAGGGAGCTGGCAGCCCGCCACGGCGTACATCTGCAGCTGTGCGATGTGTCGGCGAAAAAGCTATGAAAGAGAGAAAAAGCGCCCCCACGGCGAAGCCGTGGGGGCGCTTTGCGTCAGATATGGCGATCAGGCGGCTGCCTTGACCACGGAGGTAATGTGGGGGTTCACGCCCTCATACCAGTACAGGAAGCCCTCCATGTCCACCACGTCGCCCACGTTCAGGGCCTTGACGGCCTCATACACATCGGAGCCGGGGCCGCACAGATAGCTCTCCACCACGAAGGTGTAGGTCTTGTCGTTCAGGGAGACGTTGAAGTACAGATCGTCGCCCTCGCTGCCGGAGCCGTCCCAGTTGTACAGGAACGGAGCGCCCGCGTCATTGGAGGCGGCCACGGTCATGCCCTTGAAGGACACCTTCTCATTCTGGTGCTGGATCAGCTCGTCGCTGCCCAGCAGGGAGGTGACATCCAGCGCCTCATAGACCTTGTAGCCCTCCAGCACCTCACAGGTGGCGTCGATGATCTCCACCTCGCCGGACCACTCGGCCTTGTAGCCGCTGACGCGGATCTTGGTGCCCTCGCCCAGCAGGGTGTCATACTCCTCCTTGGAGCAGGGCATATTGTACAGGAAGTACGCGCCGTCATCGGCCTGGGTATAGAACGTGGCCACGCCGACGCCGTCCTTCTCCCACCAACCCTGGCGGGCCTGAATGTACGTCTCCACGGTGACGGGGGAATCCACAGCGGCCGCATCGAACTCCGCGTGGGTCATGACGGTCACAACGGCGTCGTCGCAGTCATCGGGGGTATCCGGCGTGTCGGGCTCCGCGGGGGTCTTGTCGCCGCAGGCCGCCAGGCTCAGCGCCATCACCAGCGCCAGCAGCAGGGTCAAAAACTTTTTCATGTTGCTTCTCCTCTTGTTTGTACCATTAAAATGGTGAATGGGACGGGTGCGCCACACGCACACCCGTCCCATTATACCGCATTTTACAGAGAAATCAATGCCTGTTTCGTTTTTTCACAAGCTGTACGCCGCCGTAGACGGCCATGAGCACCCACGCGCCCGCCAGCGTCGCCAGAAGCGCTCTGGCGGAGGTGGGCAGGGGACCCAGCTCCTCACCGCCTGCGGACAGACTGCTGCGCTGGTCCAGCCGGTACAGGGACGTGACGCTCTCCCGCAGCGCCGCCATGTAGGCGTCGTCCACCGTCTCCTTGCGCCGGACGGACTTGGTGACGTCCTCGATGAGCTGGCCCGCCGCGTTCCGCAGGGAGGCGGAGCCGTTGTATACCGGCGTGGTAAAGGTGTTGTCCACATTGTCCAGCAGCAGACGGGAAGCCTTGAGCTTCACGTCATAGTGGAGCTTGTCGTCCTCGCCCTCCCGTGCCAGATAATTCTGATAGGCCGCGTCCTGGCGGGCCTTGAGGGTGACGGGAACGTAGCCCTCTGTCTGGGCGTAGGCAATCTGGACGTTGTTGGTCAGCAGGTACTGGGCGAACAGCCACGAGGCCAGCACCTCCTGTGAGTCGTCCTTGTTGAACACGCAGACCGACGGGCCCTGAGAGATCATCTGCGGGTGGTCGGGATCGAACTGGGGCACGGTCATGACCGCCGTTTCAAAGTTCACATACTTGTCGGCGCTGATGTCGCTCAGCGGCGCGTGGGAGCCCATCCAGGTGGCGCCCGCCGTGGAGTCCACGGCGAACAGGCACTGGCCCGCGTTCAGGAAGTTGGCGGGATAGCCGGAGATCTTGAAGGTGGAGAACGCGCCGCTGGCGGTGTGGGCGGCGATATCGTACAGCAGCGACTCCGTGGTGTCGTTGAACAGCAGCACCTCGCCGTCAGGCGTGGAGTAGCCGGCGTCCTTCTGCCGCAGCATCTGGATCATCATATTGTCCGTGGACTTGTAGAGGAAGGGGAGCAGCACCTGCTGGCCGTTGACGGCAAAGGTGCCGTCGGGGTTTTTGGCCGCGGCCGCCGCCTCCGACACCTCCCACACGAAGTCCCACGTCAGCGTCTCCGGCAGCTGGTAGCCCAGCGCCTCTACGTAGGTCTTGTTTACATAACACGCCTCTGTGGAGCGCATGAAGGGTACGGCGTAGTGGCTGCCGGAAAAGGCGCATTCCTCCAGAAAGCGGGGGATCAGCTCCTCCGCCGTGGGGCCGTCGTATCGCAGGGCGCTGCCGCCCAGCCCGTACTGCTCGTCGGCGAACAGAGCGTCCAGCGGGGCCACCACGTTGCGGCCCGTGAGGTAGGTGGCGATGTGGTCGGGGTAGGTGATGCACACGTTGGGCGTGGTATTGGTGGCGATATTGGTGATCACATCGTTGTAGATCTTGCCATAGTCGGTGTACAGCCGCAGCTTCACTGTGATATTGGGGTACAGCGTCTGAAAGTCGGCGATGGCCTTGTTGTAGATGTCCACCTGCGTTTTGTTGGTGTCGTTCTTGGCCCAGAAGGTGATCTCATACTGCCGCGACTCGTCAAAGCTGTCCGGCACGGAGAAGGCGCTCTGCTCCCGGGAGCCGTGGCAGCCGCACAAAAGCAGCAGGGATGTCAGCATCAGCGTCAGCGCGGGGATACGCAGTCTCATCCCTTGGTGCCCCCTCTCGAAACGCCCTCCATCACCTTTTTGCGGAACAGAAGGAACAGCGCGATCAGCGGCACGGAGATGACCACCACCGCCGCCATCATGGCGGGGATGTTCTCCCGCCCGAAGCCGTTTTCGCGGATGGCCTGAATGCCGTTGGAGACCAGGAAATAGTTTTCATCATCGGTGATGAGGCGGGGCCACACATAGGAGTTCCAGCACTCGATGACCTTCAAAATCACGATGGTCACCACCGTGGGGCGGCAGATAGGCAGCATCACCTTCCACAGATACTTGAAGTCAGAGGTGCCGTCCACCTTGGCGGCGTAGTACAGCTCATCCGGGATCTGGGCGAAGTTCTCCTTGAGGAGATAGATGTAGAACACCGATGTGACCGACGGCAGGATCAGGCCCCAGAACGTGTTGCGTAGGCCCGCGTCCGTAATGGTCACAAAGTTGGTGATGATGACCAGCTCATTGGGGATCATCATCAGCGCCAGAAAGAGGGTAAAGGCAATATGCTTGCCACTGAAATTGAGACGGGCAAAGGCAAACGCCGCCAGTGTGATGACCGCCAGCATGATGGCGGTGGTGGCCACAGTGAAGATCAGCGTGTTCAGAAAGTACCGCGCCAGCGGCACGGCGGTGAAGGCGTCGCGGTAGTTCTGCAGGGTGGGGGACAGGGTGAAGAACGCAGGGATGCGCTCGGCGCTGTACGCGCTGTAGCTCTTGACGGAGGTCAGCACCATCCAGTAGAACGGGAACAGCACGATGACGGCCCACAGTGCCAGCAGCACATAGGTGACGGCGCGGCGTACCGCTCGCCGGCGGCGTGCGGCCAGCTCAAGCTGTTGATAATTGGTATGAGAGTCCACAGTGTCGCCTCCTCTCAATAGTGGACGTGCTTCCGGCTCACCAGCAGGTTGACGCAGGTGATGGTCAGCACGATGGCAAAAAGGATGATGGCCGCTGCCGACGCAAAGGACGGATAGCCGCCGGAGTCGCCGTACAGCATATCGTAGATGTAGCCCACCATGGTGTTCATCTGGGCGGCGTTCAGATCCACGCCGAACAGGGCCACCGCGTCGCTGTACGCCTTGAATGCGCCGATGAAGCCGGTGATGACCAGATAGAAGAGCATGGGGGAGATCATGGGCAGGGTGATGCGGGTGAAGATGCGGCGGCGGGGGGTGCCGTCGATGCGGGCGGCGTTGTAGTAATCCTGCTTCACCGACGCCAGTGCGCTGGTGAGGATGAGGATCTTGAAGGGCAGCACCACCCATACCGTGTAAAAGCACAGCACGAACATCTTGGCCCAGTAGGGGCCGTCGATGAAGTCCACCCCGGGGCTGCCGAACCAGTGGAGCATCACGTTTACCAGACCGTCGGTATAGGCGGTCTTTTTGAACAGGATCATAAACACCAGACCCACCGCCAGCGTGTTGGTGACGTAGGGCAGGAAATACACCGTCTGGAACAGACCCCGCAGCTTTTCGATGGAGCTGAGCCCCAGCGAGAGCAGCAGGGCAAGGCCGGTGGATACCGGCACGGTGATGATGACGAGAATGAAGGTGTTTTTCAGCGCCTGCAAAAAGTAGGGATCCCGCAGCACATAGCGGTAGTTGAACAGACCCACGCCGGAAAACGTCTGGGACGCGGAGTTGTACCCCTCCTCAAAGGAGTACACGAACACGTCCACCAGCGGGTAGACCATGAACACGCCCAGAAAGGCGATGGCGGGCAGCAGGTACAGCCAGCCCTTGGCATTTCGTTTGTCCATGGCGTCACCTCAGGGTGCAGGCCAGCCGCGTCTGCTCCTCCCGATGGAACAGGAACACCTTGTGGGGCTTCAGGGCAAAGCGCACCGTATCCCGGGTGGTGTCCACGCGGCTGTCGGCGTTGATGATGGCGCGGATGGCCGCGTTTTCACAGTCCGGGTGGGTGCATACCACGCTGATGTCCCGTCCCATGACCTCCACGCGGTCCAGCTTGCAGCACAGGGGGCCGTCCTCCGCGAGGATAAAGCCCTCCGGCCGGATGGCGGCATATACCGGCTGATCGGCCGCGCCGTCTACGTCCAGTACCGCCGCACCGCCTATGTACAGCTTGCCGTCCCCGATGCGCCCGTCAAAGACGTGGATGGGCGGCGTACCCAGAAATTTGGCGACGAACAGGTTCACCGGGTTATCGTAGACCTCCTGCGGCCTGCCGATCTGCTGCACCACGCCGTCCTTCATCACCACGATCTCGTCGGAGATGCTCATGGCCTCCTCCTGGTCGTGGGTGACGAACACGGTGGTCACGTTGGTCTGCCGCTGGATGCGGCGGATCTCCTCCCGCGTCTGGAGCCGCAGCCGTGCGTCCAGATTGGACAGCGGCTCATCCAGCAGCAGCACGCGGGGCCGCTTTACCAGCGCGCGGGCGATGGCCACCCGCTGCTGCTGACCGCCCGACAGCTCTGCGGGCTTCCGGTCCATCAGACCCTCCAGCTGCACCAGCTTTGCCGCCTCCAGCGTCCGCTCCGCCATCTCCGCCTTCGTCAGCTTCTCCGCACCCCGCAGGTTCTCCAGCGGGAACATGATGTTCTGCCGCACTGTCAGGTGAGGGTACAGTGCGTAGTTCTGGAAGACCAGCCCCACGCCGCGGTGCTCCGGCGGCAGGTGGGTCACGTCGTCCTCACCAAAGAAGATCTGCCCTGCGGTGGGCTCCAGCAGGCCGCTGATCAGGTTCAGCGCCGTGCTCTTTCCGCAGCCGGAGGGCCCCAGCAAGCCGATGAGCTTTCCGTCTGGGATCTCGAACGTAAAGTCGTTGACCGCGATCACATCGCCTCCCGCTTTTTTGCTGCGGTTGGGAAACTTCTTGGTCAGATGTTGCAGCTTGACCTTCATGATGCGTCTCCTTGCCTGTATTTGCGCGGTCGTTCCGCCGTTGCGGGAGGGCCGCGTAGTCGCGTTGAGCACCATTGTACCACAGTTCCTCCGGTAAATCTCCTGTTTTTGCAAATCTTTCCGGAAAATTTTCCCGCCGCAGGTACCCGCCGCCCCACCGCCGCGTAAGATGGAGTGAGCCGAACCGCGGCTCGCACCATACCGAACGCGATCAAAGGAGGAATATCTCTTGTATTCAGAGAGAACGACCGCCGCCGCTGCGGCGGCCCGCGACAGCGCCGCCCGCAGCGACGCCGCCTGCCGCGAGATGAACGGCCTGCTGCCCGATGCCTGCGGAAGCATGGCGTTTCCCTATATTGCCATGCAGCGGCAGGATGCCCAACGCTACGAAAACCGTGAGGCCCTGCTGCAAGGCACGCTGTTCCCGGGGCTGGACCTTCCCTTCCGCAAGGAGCTGCGCTCCCGTTTCCCCAAGGTGAATGAGGCGCTGCTGGACCTGATGGCGCTGGACTTCGCCATCGATGAGCTGGGCCTGTACCTGACCACCCATCCCGACGACCGGCAGGCACTGGAGCTGTACTGGTCCTACATCCGTCTGGGTCGGGAGGGGCGGACGAAATACGAGGAAAGCAACGGTCCGCTGCTGCAAACCGATATCACGGAGGGCAGCTTCCGGTGGCTGGATGACCCGTGGCCGTGGGACAAGGAGGGGAATGACTGATGTTTGTCTATGAGAAAAAGCTGCAATATCCGGTGAAGATCAAGAACACCAATCCCCGTCTGGCTGCCCTCATCATCAGTCAGTACGGCGGACCGGACGGCGAGCTGGGCGCCTCGCTGCGCTATCTGAGCCAGCGCTACTCCATGCCCTATCCGGAGCTGAAGGGCCTGCTCACCGATATCGGCACCGAGGAGCTGGGACATCTGGAGATGATCGGCGCCATCGTCCATCAGCTGACCTGCAACCTGTCAGAGCAGGACATCAAGACCGCCGGCTTCGACGCCTATTTCGTAGACCATACTGCCGGCATCTATCCCACCGCCGCCTCCGGCGCACCGTGGAACGCGGCGTCCATGGCGGTAAAGGGCGATCTCATCGCCGATCTGACGGAGGATCTGGCCGCCGAGCAGAAGGCCCGTGTCACCTATGACAACATTCTGCGCCTTAGTGACGATCCCGATGTGAACGATGTCATCAAATTCCTGCGCGCCCGCGAGATCGTGCACTTCCAGCGCTTTGGCGAGGGCCTGCGTCTGGCAAAGGACCGCATGAACGAGAAGAATATCTACTTCATCAACCCGTCCTTCGACAGCTGAAGCAGGGGGGAGGGAAAGGGGATTCCCTTTTCCCTCCCGCTGTGATATGATACATAAAACGATCCCCGCGGCCATAGGCTTTCCCGAGGAGGGGAGGACCATGGTACTGCTGATCCCGAAAAAAGCGGTGTATGCCGCGATGCTGGCGGCCGTGCTCATCGCGGCGGCCGCGCTGGCGCCGCGTCCTGCGCCGGTGCCGACAGCCGCCGCGCCGGCGTCGTCCGATACCACGCTGGTGCTGGATGCCGGACACGGCGGGGAGGACGGCGGCGCCGTGTCCGACAGCGGCGTGGCCGAGAGCGGCATCAACCTCCAGATCACCCGCCGTCTCTACGAGATCCTGCGATTTCTGGGGCATCCCGCCGTCATGACCCGTACAGGGGATGCCGCTGTCTGCGATCCCGATGCGGTCACGCTGCGGGAGAAGAAGGTATCCGACCTGAAAAACCGCACGAAGCTGGCCAATGAGACGGCGGGCGGCCTGCTCATCAGCATCCACCAGAACGCGCTTCCGGGCCATCCAGGCGTCCGCGGGGCGCAGGTGTTCTACAATGCCGTGCCGCCGGCGCAGGCGCTGGCGCAGACGGTGCAGCGGATGCTGAACGACGCGGTGAACACCGGTGGAGAAAAAGCGGCGAAGCCCATCGGCGACGGTGTGTATCTCATGAACCACACCACCTGTCCCGCTATTCTGGTGGAGTGCGGCTTTCTCTCCAATCCGGAGGAGACGGCGCTGCTGGAGCAGCCTGCCTATCAGATGAAAATAGCCGCCGTCATCGCGGCGGGCTATTGCCAATACTGTACGAACGAGGGAACGACATGAAAGCAAAAACGGTTTTTTTCTGCACGGAGTGCGGCAGCGAAAGCCCCAAGTGGTCTGGCCGCTGCGCCGTGTGCGGCGCGTGGAACTCCATGGTGGAGCAGCCTGCGGAGCGTCCCGCTAAGAGCGGTAAGACCTCCTGCACGGCAGAGCCTGTAAAGGCGTCTCCCATTACATCCTTGCAGGAGGATGAGGAGATCCGTTTTCCCACCGGCATGGGGGAGCTGGACCGTGTACTGGGCGGCGGCGCCGTGAAAGGCTCGCTGGTGCTGGTGGGCGGCGCCCCGGGCATCGGAAAATCCACGCTGATGCTCCAGATCTGCCAGCAGCTGGGCCGCACCTGCAAGGTGCTGTACGTCTCCGGCGAGGAGTCCGCCCGCCAGCTGAAGCTGCGGGCCAGACGGCTGTCCGTGGACAGCGAGAGCCTGTTCGTCCTGTCGGAGACGCGGCTGGGCGATGTGCTGGCGTGCGTCCGCCGCGAGGCGCCGGACGTGCTGATCGTGGACTCCATCCAGACTCTGTACAACGAGGAGCTGGACGCCCCCGCCGGCGGCGTAGGACAGGTGAAGGACTGCACCATGGCGCTGATGCAGCTGGCCAAAGGACAGGGCGTCACAGTGTTTGTCATCGGCCATGTCAACAAGGAGGGCTCCATCGCCGGCCCTAAGGTGCTGGAGCACATGGTGGACTGCGTGCTGTACTTCGAGGGCGACAGCCGCATGACCTACCGGATCCTCCGCGCTGCCAAGAACCGCTTCGGCGCCACCAATGAGATCGGCGTCTTCGAGATGCTGGACAGCGGCCTGCGGGAGGTGGAGAATCCCTCGGAGATGCTGCTCTCCGGCCGCCCGCAGGACGCCTCCGGCACCTGCGTCACCTGCGTCATGGAGGGTGCGCGCCCCGTGCTGGCGGAGATACAGGCCCTCATCGCGCCCTGCGCCGGTGCGCGGCCTCTTCGCAGCAGCAACGGCTTCGACTATAACCGCGCTGCCATGCTGCTGGCGGTGCTGGAAAAGCGGGGCGGCCTGAAGGTCAGCCAGTGCGACGCCTATCTGAATATCATCGGCGGCCTGACGCTGGACGAGCCTGCCGCCGATCTGGCCGCCGTGGTGGCCATCGCCTCCAGCTATCTGGACAAGCCCGTGCCAAACGGTATGGCCGCCGTGGGGGAGGTGGGCCTCTCCGGCGAGATCCGCAGCGTCAGCCATATGGAGCAGCGCCTTTCAGAGGTAAAGCGATTAGGCTTTACACAGTGCATCATTCCGGCACATCACGCGGTAGATCTCCGCGCCCGCTCCTCGCTGGAGCTGCTGCCGGTCCGGAATATCTCGGAGGCGCTGCGTCTGCTGGTTCAGGGGAAATAGGCACATAATGGACGCAGGGGTGCGCCGCGCTGGGTCGGCCGGCCGCGCCGCAGGTGTCCAGCGTACACAGTCCGTCCCGCTGCCACTGGCAGCTGTCGGTGCAGGGGATCATACCATCACTCCTTTGGCAGTACCGTCGATTGACAAGGGTAAGCACGCCTGCCCTTGTCGATCAACGGTAGTGTTTCCGCGCCGCGCTGTAAATATGAAAAAAAGGGTCTGAAGCCAACGGCTTCAGACCCTTTCTGCTCTCTCACTCGTGGGAGTTGAACCAGTCCTCGCAGAACTTGGCGATGGCAGGGACCAGATCCTTCACATAGCGGCGGGTGGTGTTGACGCACAGATCGTAGGACTCCTTGGCGCCCCACTTGCTGTCGCTGTACATCTGGTGGTGCTGGGCGCGGTTGCGGTCGATCTGCTTCATGCGCTTCTCGATCTCGGCGACGGTCATATTCTCACCGGCGGGAGCGCGGCGCTGGCAGCGCTCGATCTTGGAGTCCTTGTCCGCGTACACAAAGATATTCAGGGGCTTGTAGTCCTTGAGGATCACATCGGCGCCGCGGCCCACAATGACGCAGTCGCCGCTCTTGGCGAAATTCTCCAGGATCTGCCGCTGGCTCACCGCCACGCGGATGGGCTGATCCATGATCTGGAAGGGAGGCACGCCGAACCGGTGGCCGATGGTCAGGGGATAGGCGGCCTCAATGCTCTTTTCAGACACATGGGCGACGTAATCCTCGTTGAAGCCGTTCTCTCTGGCGATCATCTCAATGATCTCATGGTCATAGCAGGGGATGTGCAGCGCCTCGGCCAGGCGCTTGCCCAGCTCACGGCCGCCGGAGCCAAATTCACGGCTGATGGTGATGATACGGTTCATAATACGACCTCCTTCAGATATGCGTATATCAGTATTCGTAGCAGCTGCCGCCCACGAACTCGCGAACGATGGAATTGCGGGGCACATAGAGCGTGTGCAGCGGCGGCACTGTCTCCACCACGTCGATGAGATCGGTGAGATCGTGCTCCTTCATATATTCCGGCGTCAGCTCCTCGCGGACATTGGGGATCTGGCTGAGGCACTTGGCCAGGATGCAGGGCTCATAGTCGTGGAACGAGTCGATATGGATGGCGGCGTTGCCCTTGAAGGGCTTGATATAATTGACCTCGCCGGCGTTGACGCTCTCCGCCCGCTCCACCGTTTCCCGCAGAGAATGGCCGCGGGTGTTATAGTCGCGGATGAGCCGCCGCGCCACCCGCAGCTGCTCGGGCCGCACCACGCGGTCCCTGTTGGTCAGGATGCGGGTGCGGGGGGCCACATAGATGCCGGTGGCCGCACCGCGGATCTTATCGAAGATCAGGGGGTTGAGCATATGAATGCCCTCGGCGATGACCACGCAGCCCTTCTCGCCCTGCATCTTCCTGTAGCCGCCGGTGCTGCCGGACTTGAAATCGTACCAGGGGATGTCAGCCTCCTGCCCGTCCAGCAGGCGGCTGATGCAGGACACCAGCAGATCCACATTCACGCAGTAGGGGGATTCCCAGTCCGTGGCTTCCGGCGGCCGCTGGTCCAGCGGCAGGAAGAAATTGTCCATACTCAGCAGGCACACGGACACGCCCAGATTCTCCAGATAGTCCCTCAGCCGCATGGCGCTGGTGGTCTTGCCGCTGCCGGAGGGGCCGGTCAGCGCCACGATGGGCCGGTTGCTGGAGAGGATGCTGGCCGCTGCCGCGGAGATCTTGTCGTGGAAGACCTCCTCGCACCGCAGCACGAACTGAGTCTCATTGTTCATGGAATCCTTGATGTTTTCCAGATCGATAACGCGCATAGAGCAGCTCCTTCCGGGAAATTCAAATTCAGCATACAGTATACCACGCTCCGCCGCCGCCGTCAAACAGGCAAATCGCCGGAATTTCCCAGTTTTTTGCGATTTCATCGCCGCAAGGCGCAAAAATGCCCCCGTGCATGGGCACAGGGGCATTTTTTCACGGAGTTTTTACTTGGTGCCGAAGATACGGTCGCCCGCATCGCCCAGACCGGGCACGATATAGCCGTTCTCATTGAGCTTCTCGTCCACGGCGCCGGCGTAGATGTCCACGTCAGGGTACAGCTTCTGGATGTGGGCGATGCCCTCGGGAGCCGCCACCAGCACCATCAGCTTGATGTGCTTGCAGCCGAACTTCTTCATCTCGCCGATCGCCTCTGCGGCGGAGCCGCCGGTGGCCAGCATGGGATCCACGATCAGCACGTCGCGCTCGGCCACGTCCTTGGGCATTTTGCAGAAGTAGGGATGGGGCTCCAGCGTCTCCTCATCGCGGTACATACCGATGTGGCCTACACGGGCGGAGGGGACCATACGCAGCACGCCGTCCACCAGACCCAGACCGGCACGGAGGATCGGCACCACCACAAACTTGCGGCCCGCCAGCGTGGGAGCCTCCATCCCGCAGATGGGCGTTTCGATGTGCTTGGTGGTCAGAGGCAGATCACGGGTGGCCTCATAGGTGATGAGCATGCCGATCTCGGACACCAGCTCGCGGAAATCCTTGACGCTGGTATTCTTGTCCCGCATGATGGTCAGCTTGTGAGCCACCAGAGGGTGGTTCACCACATGAACTTTCTCGCTGTACATTTTTTTCTCCTCCGTGTATGTAAAATTTTGCTTGGAATACACCGTTTCGCTCAGTCCGGCATAAGCCGCAGGCCGCGGGCCAGCCGCTCCCGCTCCGCCTGACTGAGCCGCAGATACACCGGCTCCAGTCCCTGAGCCGTCACCGTTTCGCCCCGCGCCGCCATCTCTTCGGCGCACAGCGCCACGCCCACGGCGGACTGCATCCGGTGGGCGCTGTCCGCCACGCGGCAGGGGATGCCCGCATGGTTGAGATATCCGGCGCACAGGGCCGCGCCGTCGCCTACCGCCAGCTTCTGCTCCGGCCGCTGCCGCAGCCGCTCCGCCAGCTCCTCCAGCCCGATGGCGCAGTCGTCGCACAGCCGCGTCACCGCACCGTTCTCCCCGCGGAACAGTCCGTGGTAGATCTGCTGGCGGCGGGCGTCCATGGCCCCGATCACCAGTCCGTCGAAGTCCGCGGCGTTCCGCGCCATGGCTGCCAGCGTGGACACGCCGCAGCAGGGCAGATCTCTGGCCCATGCCAGCCCCTTGGCCGCCGATACGCCGATCCGCAGCCCCGTAAAGCTGCCGGGGCCGTTGGCCACGGCGATGAGCCCGATGTCGTCCAGCGTCAGACCGGCCGTGTGCAGCATTCCGTCCACCAGCGGCATCAGCGTGACGCTGTGGGTCAGCCCGCGGTTCTGATAGGCGCTGGCCAGCACCGTTCCATCCTCGGTGACGGCGGTGGAAACGCTCTTGGCCGATGTCTCCAGAGCCAGTATCTTCACTGCACATCGCCTCCCGTGATGCTGATAATGCGGTCGTTGTCGCCGCTGCCGCGCCGGATGTCCACGAACACCGTGTCCTCCGGCAGCGCGCCGTCCACCCGCTCGGACCACTCCACGGCGCAAACGCCGCCCCGGCTCAGATAGTCCTCCCAGCCGATGTCGAACAGCTCGTCCTCACTCTCCAGCCGGTACATATCGAAATGGAACAGAGGCGTGTCGCCGTTATACTCGTTGACGATGGTGAACGTGGGGCTTGTCACCCGTCCGCGGCAGCCCAGTCCCCGTGCCAGACCCCGGGTAAAGGCGGTCTTGCCCATGCCCAGTCCGCCGCGATAGGCCACCACGCGGCCGGCGGTCAGCGTGCGCCCCAGCTCCTCGCCGATGCGCTCCGTCTCCTCCGGACCGTGGGACAGATATTCCATGCCGTCACCCCGTCTCTGCTCAAATCGACCTATTATATCACGCCTGTCTGAAAAAGAAAAGAGCGAAACGGCGGTTTACAGATAAAACTTCTTGTGGTACACTAATACCACCTTACAGCAGGGGGGAGGCCCGCCTATGTTCCGTCGCTCGCGCGACTTTTTTTCCGATATGCTGCGCCAGACGGATCTGGTGCTGCTGGCGCTTTGCACGGCGGCGTCCCTGTTCGGCATCCTCATGGTGGCCAGCGCCACCCGCTATATGCACACCTGGCGTCTGGTGATCGTCCAGTCCGCGGCGCTGCTGCTGGGCATGGTGCTGTATCTGCTGATCTCACAGGTGGACCTGAACGACCTCTCCAAATACTGGAAATGGATCTTTCTGGTGGGCATCCTCTTCATCCTCCTGCTGGTGACGCCGCTGGGCATCGAGGACAACACCGGCAACCGCGCGTGGCTGGATTTCCCGTTCCTGCCGGTGAAGATCCAGCCCGCCGAGATCGTGAAGTTCACCTTCATCCTCGTGCTGGCCAAGCAGCTGGCGTGGCTCAGGGAGAACCGCGATCTGTCCGGCATCGTCTCCGTGGCGTTTCTGACGGTCCATCTGGGCGTCATCTTCGCCCTCTACTATAAGGTTTCCTCCGATATGGGCAGCGCACTGGTGTTTCTGTTTATTTTTGTGTCCATGTGCTTCGTGGCGGGCGTGGCCCTGCGCTGGTTCGCCCTCGGCGCGGTCGGCGGCGGACTGCTGTTCTGGGCGCTGTGGGACCTGAACAAGATCCCGAACTATATGAAGATGCGGTTCCGCATCCTGTTCGATCACAGTCTGGATCCTCAGGACACCGGCTGGCAGCAGACCCGCAGCCTCATGGCGCTGGGCAGCGGCAAGCTCACGGGACAGGGCCTGTTCCACGGCACCCAGACCCAGAGCGAGTACAGCTCCGCGCTGCCCAACCGCCACACCGACTTTATCTTTACCGTCATCGGCGAGGAGCTGGGCCTGTTGGGCTGCCTTTTGACACTGGCGCTGCTGACGGCCATCATCCTGCGCTGCGTCTGGGTGGCGCGCCACGCCAAAACGCGGCTGGAGGGCTACGTCTGCATCGGCGTGGCCAGCATGGTGATCTTTCAGGTGGTGGTCAACGTGGGGATGTGCCTGTTTGTCATGCCCGTCATCGGCCTGACCCTGCCGTTCATCAGCTACGGCGGCTCGTCGCTGGTGATGCTGTTCATGGCCATGGGCATGGTGTCCGGCGTTCAGGGCCGCTCCAAGCCAGACTGGCTGCGGTAACGGAATATGGCTGGGCGCGCCCTGAAGCGGGGCGCGCTTTTGCGTCTCCGCCCCATCGGTCCTCATCTGGGGAAAATCGGTTGTAATCGGCGGCGCGCCGTGCTATAATAAAATATCAAACACTGGGGACATGGGCCGCCTGACGGCCCATAGGCCCGGAAAGCGAGGGAACGCGATGAAGATCGTTGTGTTGGCCGGCGGCCTTTCCACCGAGCGTCAGGTGGCGCTGACCAGCGGCACCGGCGTGTGCCGCGCCCTGCGGGAGCGGGGCCATCAGGCCATTCTGGTGGATATGTTTCTGGGCCTCGAGCAATACGAGGGCCGTCTGGAGGATATTTTTGACGCGCCCGACGGCCTGTGCCCCGACAATCAGGTAGAGCGGACAGAGCCGGATCTGGAGGCTGTGCGCCGCAGCCGCAGGGATCAGGGCCCCAGTATGCTGGGGAAGGACGTGCTTGCCGTCTGCCAGATGGCGGACATCGTCTTTCTGGCACTGCACGGCAGTTGCGGTGAGGATGGCCGCATTCAGGCGACGCTGGATCTGCTGGGCGTGCCCTATACCGGCTCCGGCTATCTGGGCAGCGGCATGGCCATGGACAAGGCCGTCACCAAGCGCTTTATGGACTCGCTGGGCGTCCGCACCGCCCCGTGGCACGATGTCTACTATACCGAGCAGGACATTCCCCGCCTCGTGCGGGAGCTGGAGGTGCCCTGCGCCGTAAAGATCGTCAACGGCGGCAGCTCCATCGGCGTGGAGCTGCCCGACACCAGAGAGGAGCTGGAAAAGGCGCTGCGGAGCCTGCTGCGCTACGGCGGCCATGTGGTGGTGGAGAAGAAGCTCAAGGGTCGGGAGATCCAGATCGCCGTGCTGGGCGACAGCTATCTCCCCGCCGTAGAGATCATCCCCAGAGGCGCCTATTTCGACTATGTCTCCAAGTATCAAAAGGACGGCGCGCTGGAGCTGTGCCCCGCGCCCATCCCCGAGGAGGCGTGGCGTCAGATCGGCGACATGGCCCTGACGCTCCACCGCGGGCTGGGCCTGTCCGTCTACTCCCGCTCCGACTTCATTCTGGATGAGGAGGGGAAGGCGTGGTGTCTGGAGGTCAATACCCTCCCGGGCATGACGCCTACCAGCCTTGTGCCGCAGGAGGCGGCGCAGGTGGGCCTGAGCTACGGCGACCTGTGCGAAAGGATCGTGCAGGAATCGCTGGCGCAGCGAAGGGCGGCGCAGCTATGATCCCCTGCACGGTACGGGAGCTGTGCGCCGCTGTGGACGGCACGCTGCTGGAGGGCGACGAGGCGGCGTGCATCACCGGCGTCACCACCGACAGCCGCGCTGCCTCGGACGGTCAGCTGTTCATCCCCCTGACGGGAGAGCGGTTCGATGGCCACGCCTATATCGACAGCGCCCTGTCCGCCGGCGCCGCCGGCTGCCTGACGGCCCGCGCGCCGGAGACCCTGCGCGCCGGTAAATTCTATGTGCAGGTGGCGGATACCCGTCTTGCGCTGGCCGCGCTGGCCGCATGGTATCGGGGCCGCTTCACCCTGCCGGTGGTGCAGATCACCGGCTCGGCCGGTAAGACCACCACCAAGGAGATGGTGGCCTCCGTGCTGGCGCAGAGATACCACACCCTCAAGACGCAGGCCAACTTCAATAACGACATCGGCACGCCCCTGACGCTGCTGGGCCTGACCCATGATCATCAGGCGGCGGTGATCGAAACGGGCATGAACCATTTCGGCGAGATCCGCTATCTGGGGGCGATGGTGCGCCCCTCTGTGGCTGTCATCACCAACGTGGGTGACGCCCATATCGAGAATCTGGGCAACACGCGGCAGGGCATCCTGCAAGCCAAGTGTGAGATCTTCGAGCACCTGCGTCCCGACGGCATCGCCGTCCTCAACGGCGACGATCCGCTGCTGAACACCGTCACGCTGCCACAGCCCATTCTGCGCTGCGGCAGGGGGGAGAACTGTCAGGTTCGGGTCACCGCGGTGGATGACCGCGGCATCGAGGGCGTGGCCTGCACCGTCACCACGGACAGGGCCGCCTACCGGCTGCACACCTCGTCCCCGGGGCGCTACATGATCTACCCCATGGCCATGGCCGCCGCCATCGGCGAGACGCTGGGCCTGACGGGGGAGGAGATCGCCGCCGGCGTGGCGGCCTATGCCCCCACCGGCTCCCGGATGCGCCTGCTGCACCTGAGCGGGGAGCGTCTGCTCATTGATGACTGCTATAACGCCAACCCCCAGGCCATGGCCGAAGCGCTGAGGCTGCTGGCGGGCACGTCCGGACGCCGCGTGGCGGTGCTGGGCGATATGGGGGAGCTGGGGGAGCTGACCGTCTCCGCCCACCGCGCCATCGGCGCGTTGACGGACGAGCTGCATCTGGACAGCGTCATCGCCATCGGTGAAAAGGCGCGGGATATCGCGTCCGCCGCACCCAACGCCCAGTGGTTCCCGTCTGTGGCCGATGCGCTGCCCGCCGTCCGCGCCGCCTTTACCGGCGGCACAGCCATGCTGGTCAAGGCGTCCCACGCCATGCATTTTGAGACCATTGTCAAGGAATTGGAACAAAGCTAAATGATCGACATTCGCGTAGAGGGACTGGTCAAGTCCTTCGATCTGGAAAAGAAAATACTGGATGGCCTGACATTTCAGGTGGACGCCGGTGAGCGCGTAGGTCTGCTGGGCCGCAACGGCGCGGGCAAGACCACACTGTTCAGGATCCTCACCGGCGAGCTGGACTACGACAGCGGCACGGTGCAGATCGCCTCCGGCCGGCGGGTGGGCCTGATCTCCCAGATCCCCGTCTATCCCGCGGGCTATACGGTGGAGGACGTGCTGCAAACCGCCTTTGCCCGTATGTTCCGCATGAAGGACGAGATGGATGCGCTGGCCCTCCGCATGGAGCAGGGCGCCTCGGACGATGCCACTCTCCGCCGCTATGGGGAGCTGAACGCCCGCTTTGAGGGGCTGGGCGGCTGGGACACCGAGACGGCGGTGAATAAGGTGGCCAACGGCCTGAGCATCTCGCCGGAGATGCGGACGCGGTTGTTTGACCGTCTTTCCGGCGGCGAAAAGACCCGGGTGAATCTGGGCCGCCTCATTCTGGAGGACACGGACGTGCTGCTGCTGGACGAGCCCACCAACCATCTGGACCTGCAGGCCACGGAGTGGCTGGAGGAATACCTCCGCAGGTTCCGCGGCACGGTGGTCACCATCAGTCACGACCGCTATTTCCTGGACCGCACCGTGACCCGTATCATCGAGCTTCTCGATGGCAAGGCCGAGTTTTACAGCGGCAATTACAGCTTCTATGCCATCGAAAAGGAGCGCCGCTATCAGGAGCGCATGAAGCAGTACCTGAAGGAGCAGGCCAAGATCCGGCAGCTGGAGAAGGCCGCCGAGCAGATGCACCTCTGGGCCTTCATGGGCAACGATGCCCTGCACAAGCGGGCGTTCTCCATGGAAAAGCGCATTGAGCGGATGCGTACCACCCAGAAGCCCACCAAGGCCCGCCGTCTGGAGGCCCGCTTTCAGAGCCGCGAGTTCAAGGGCGACGAGGTCCTGCAAATTCGGGGCGTCTCCAAGGCCTTCGGCCAGCGGAGACTCTTTGACGACGTGTACCTCCGCTGCGAGGGCGGCGAGCGTATCGCCCTGCTGGGCGAAAACGGCACAGGGAAGACCACGCTGCTGAACATGATCATGGGGCTGGAACACCCTGACAGCGGTATGATACGGCTGGGGCCGTCTGTAAAGGCTGCCTACTTGCCGCAGGTCATTCACTTTGACCACCCGGAGCGCTCCATTCTGGATACCATGCTCTACGAGCTGGATATCACGCCCCAGTCGGCCCGCAACCGGCTGGCCGCCTATCAGTTTACCGGCGAGGATGTGTTCAAGCCTGTGTCGGTGCTCTCCGGCGGCGAGCTCAGCCGCCTGCGGCTGTGTATGCTGATGGACGAGAGCGTCAACCTCCTCATTCTGGACGAGCCCACCAACCATCTGGACATCGACTCCCGCGAGTGGCTGGAGGAGGCCGTGGAGGATTTTGACGGCACGCTGCTGTTCGTCAGCCACGACCGCTATTTCATCAACCGCTTCGCCACCCGCGTCTGGGAGCTGGAGCACGCCGTCATCACCGACTATCCCATGGGCTTTGCCCAGTACCGTCAGGTGCGGGAGGAGGAGCGCCGCGCCGCCCAGCCCGCCCCCGTGCCGTCTGCGGCGAAAAAATCCGCCCCCGCCGGTAAGGGAAACCGCGCCCAGCAGGCGGCCCGCAAGCAGCTGACCATCTGCGAGACAGCGATTGCCAGACTGGAGGCATCGCTGGCATCGCTGGACCGCGATATGGAGCAGTTTGCCTGCGATGCGGAAAAGCTGGGAGAGCTGTACCGGCAGCGTCAGGCGGTGGAGGCTGAGCTGGAGCAGGAGATGACCCGCTGGGAGGAGCTGAGCCTGCGGGCAGAGGAACAGGAGAATTGATATGAGCGATGTTTTGTGTATTTACTATTCCCGCAGCGGTCATACCCGCCGCGCCGTCAAGGAGATCGCCGAGGCGCTGGACGCGGAGATCGTGGCCATCAGCGACGAGCGGGACCGCAGCGGCTGGAAGGGCTACCTACGCAGCGGCATGGACGCCATGAAGACGTCCACCAAGCCCCTGCGCCCCTTTGAAACGGCGAAGCCGCTGGAGGAATATAAGCTGGTGATCGTGGGCAGCCCCGTCTGGGCCGGCCGCATGGCCAGCCCCATCCGCTCCCTGCTGAAGCGGCGCGGTCTGGAGCTGCACCGCGTGGCCTACGTCGTCACCCGCAGCAGCACCCAGCGCAGCGAGGAGGTCTACGACCAGATGGACCTGTATACCGCGGAAAAGCGCCTGTTCGCCGTATCTCTGCGCCCTGACAGCGAGGGCTACGAGTTCTGGCGCAACGACTTTATCCAGAATGTCCAGCGCTGGCTGGAGCAGAACTGAGGGCCGCCATGCTGGAGAAGCTGAAAGCCATCGAGGCCCGCCTGACGGAGGTGGAGCGCCAGCTGTCCGATCCGGCGAGCTACGCCGATCGGGAGAGGCTCACCGCCCTCAGCCGCGAGCAGAAGGAGCTGGCCCCCGTTGTGGCCTGCTGCCGCGCCTACGCCTCTGCGGCCCGCACGGCGGAGGACGCGGCGGCCATGCTGTCCGATCCGGAGCTGCACGCGCTGGCGCAGGAGGAGCTGTCCGCCGCCCGTGCGGAGCAGGACCGCCTTGCGGAGGAGCTGAAGCGCCTGCTGCTGCCCCGCGATCCCAACGATGAAAAGAACGTCATTCTGGAGATCCGCGCCGGCATCGGCGGGGAGGAGGGAGCCCTGTTCGCTGCCGACCTGCTGCGGATGTACACCATGTACGCCGAGCGGCGTGGCTGGACGCTCACCATCGTCAACGAGAACGATACGGAGCTGGGCGGCGTCAAGGAGGTCAGCGCTGAGGTGGAGGGCGCGGGCGCGTGGTCCCGCCTGAAGTTCGAGGCCGGCACCCACCGCGTTCAGCGGGTGCCGGAGACGGAGTCCTCCGGCCGCATTCAGACCTCAGCCGCCACCGTGGCCGTTATGCCCGAGGCGGAGGAGGTGGAGTTCACCATCGACCCCAGAGACCTGCAGATCGACACGTTCCGCTCCTCCGGCGCCGGTGGCCAGCACGTCAACAAGACGGAGTCCGCCATCCGCATCACCCACCTGCCCACCGGCACGGTGGTGGAGTGTCAGGACGAGCGCAGCCAGTACAAGAACAAGGACCGCGCCATGAAGATCCTGCGCTCCAAGCTGTACGAGGCCGAGCAGGAGCGTCAGAACGCCCGGATCGCCGCCACCCGCAAAAGTCAGGTGGGCACCGGCGACCGCAGCGGCAAGATCCGCACCTACAACTTCCCCCAGAACCGCGTGACGGACCACCGGCTCACGGGAGACAGTAAGAATTTCAACATCGCCGCCGTGATGAACGGCGACCTTGACAATATGATCGACGCCCTGATCCTCAACGATCAGGCCCGGCGTCTGCAAGAAAGTAAGGAGGACTGAACCATGCTGGAACCGAAGAAAAAGATGTACGACAAGTCCGGCGCCCGTATCGCCGCCGCCCTGAACAGGCGGAACATGGAGGGCTACTACTGCTCCACCGCCGCCGAGGCCGTGGAACAGGTGCTGGCGCTGATCCCCGCCGGTGATGTGGTGAGCTGGGGCGGCGCGGCCACCGTGGAGGAGCTGGGCATCAAGGACCGCCTGCGCGGCCGGAATCAGCCCGTCATCGACCGCGACACCGCCCGCACCCCCGACGAGCGTATGGCCATGCTGCATCAGGCCCTGACCTGCGACACGTTCCTCATGAGCAGCAACGCCGTCTCCGAGGACGGCCAGCTGGTGAACATCGACGGCACCGGCAACCGCGTGGCCGCCCTGTGCTTCGGCCCGAGGCAGGTCATTGTGATCGTCGGCATGAACAAGGTCGCCGCCGATCTGGACGGCGCCATTGCCCGGGCCCGCCACATCGCCGCCCCGGCCAACGCCCAGCGCTTTGATGGGAAAACGCCCTGCACCGCCAACGGCCAGTGCGCCGACTGCACCAGCCCCGACTGCATCTGTTCCCAGATCGTTGTCACCCGCTTCTGCAAGCCCGCCGGCCGCATCAAGGTGGTGCTGGTGGGCGAGGATCTGGGCCTGTAAGAAACTGCTGAAAAGAGGAGCCTTCCTTGGAAACTGTCATTTTCCATCCGGAGCGTGACCCTGCCGCCATTGCCGCCGCCGCCGCCATCATCCGCCGCGGCGGTCTGCTGGGGATCCCCACCGAGACGGTATACGGGCTGGGAGCCGATGCCCTGAACGAGGACGCGGTGCGCCGCATCTTCGAGGCCAAGGGCCGCCCGCAGGACAATCCCCTCATCCTCCATGTCCCGTCTGCGGACTGGCTGGATCGTTACTGTCAGGACGTGCCGCCCGCCGCCTACCGGCTGGCGGAGCGGTTCTGGCCCGGCCCGCTGACCATGATCCTGCCCCGCCGCCCCATCGTACCCCTGCGTACCACCGGCGGGCTGGAGACGGTGGGCGTCCGCTGCCCCGACCATCCCGTAACGCTGGCCATCATCGAAGCCGCCGGCGTGCCGGTGGCCGCGCCCAGCGGCAACACCTCCGGCCGTCCCAGCCCCACCACCGCCCGCCACATGATGGACGATATGCTGGGCAAGATCGACGGCATCGTAGACGGCGGCCCCTGCGCCGTGGGGGTGGAGAGCACCATCATCGACCTGACGGTGCAGCCGCCCCGCCTGCTGCGCCCGGGCGGCCTGCCGCTGGAGGAGCTGGAGCAGGCGCTGGGCGAGGTGGCCGTGGATGATGCGGTGCGCCGCAAAATGGGGGAGGGGGAGCGCCCCCGCGCCCCGGGCATGAAATACCGCCACTACGCGCCCCGCGCTGCCGTCACGGTGGTCACCGGTCCTGCCCGCCGCAGCGCCGCCTACATACAGGCCCACCTGCCGGAGCGGGCGGGCGTGATCTGCTTTGACGAGTACGCCCCGCTGTTTACCGGCCACATCGTCCACCGGCTGGGTGCCGCAAACGATACGCTGGCCCAGGCACAGCACGTTTTCGACGCCCTGCGTACCTTTGATGATACGGATGTACCGGAGATCTACGCCCAGTGCCCCGATGAATCCGGCCTTGGGCTGGCGGTGTCCAACCGCCTGAAGAAGGCGGCGGGCTTCCATACGGTGGATGTATCGCCGCTGGTCATCGGCATCACCGGCCCCACCGGCGCCGGCAAGACCAGTGCCCTGCGGGCATTGGAGCGGTTGGGCGGCCTGGTGCTGGACTGCGACGCCATCTATCACCGGCTGCTGCGGACGGATGCGGCCCTGCGTGCCGCCATCACCGGCGCCTTCGGCCCCGTGTTCGGGCCGGACGGTGCGCTGGACCGGCAGAAGCTGGGAGCCGTGGTGTTTACCGACCCCGCCGCGCTGGACCGGCTGAACGCCATCATTTATGAGCGCCTGCCCCGTGAGCTGCTGCGCCGCATCAACGCAGCGGATGCCCCGCTGGTGGGCATCGACGCCATCAATCTGGTGGAGAGCGGCCTTTCCCGCCTTTGCCGCCGCACCGTGGCGGTGCTGGCTCCCGCCGAAACGCGGGTACGCCGTATCATGGCGCGGGACGGTATCCCCGAGGACTACGCCCGTCTGCGGGTGCAGGCCCAGAAGCCCGACGAGTTTTACCGTGCCCACTGTACCGACGTGCTGGTGAACGACGCCGGCTCGCCGTCGGATTTTGAACAAACCGCCTATCAGAGATTACAACATATTTTTGAGGAGGAAACGAACCATGAGTGAGGAACTGAAGGCCCTGAAGAAGCAGCTCCTGAAGGACGACCGCAACGGCTACGATGTGCTGAGCGCGGCGGAGCTGGCGAAGATGGAGGCCTACTGCACCGTCTATAAGGCGTTTCTGGACGCCGGCAAGACCGAGCGCCTCAGCGCCCGGGCTGCCATTGATCTGGCGAAGCAGCACGGCTTCGTGGCCTACAAGCGGGGCATGGCGCTGTCCGCCGGCGACAAGGTCTATACCTGCAACCGGGGCAAGGGCCTGATGCTGGCTGTCATCGGCCGCCGCAGTCTGGCGGAGGGCGCCCAGCTCGCCGCCGCCCATATCGACTCTCCCCGTCTGGACCTGAAGCCCACCCCGCTGTACGAGGACAGTGAGATGGCCTACTTCAAGACCCATTACTACGGCGGCGTCCGCAAATACCAGTGGGTCACCATCCCTCTGCAGCTGCGGGGCACCGTGGTGCTGACGGACGGCAGCGTGGTGGATGTCTGCATCGGCGAGGGCGACGAGCCTAAGCTGGTCATCACCGATCTGCTGCCTCATCTGGGCGGCGAGCAGGGCAAGAAGCCCCTGAACGAGGCCATCCCCGGCGAAACGCTGAACATTCTGCTGGGCAGCCGCCCGCTGGGCGATGATGACGACAGTGACCGCGTGAAGCTGCAGATCCTCAAGCGTCTGCACGACAAGTACGGTATCACTGAGGCCGACTTCGCCTCCGCCGAGCTGGAGACGGTGCCCGCCGTCAACGCCACCGACATCGGTTTGGACGCCAGCCTCATCGGCGCCTACGGCCATGATGACCGCGTCTGCGGCTTCGCCGCCCTGCAGGCCCTGTTGGATATCGACACGCCGGAAAAGACTGCCGTCTGCGTGCTGGCCGACAAGGAGGAGATCGGCTCCATGGGCGTCACCGGTATGCAGTCCGCCGCCTTCGATACCTTCATGAACGACCTGTGCGACAGCCAGAACGTGGCGCTCCGCGTCTGCTACGAGAACGCCTTCTGCCTGTCCGCCGACGTGACCGCCGCCTACGACCCCAACTTTGCCGACGTGTACGAAAAGCGCAACGCCTCCTTCCTCAACCACGGCGTGGGTCTGTGCAAGTACACCGGCGCACGGGGCAAGTCCGGCTCCTCCGACGCCGACGCCGAGACGGTGGGTTATGTCCGCGGCGTGCTGGATAAGGCCGGTATCCGCTGGCAGCTCTGCGAGATGGGCAAGATCGACGCCGGCGGCGGCGGCACGGTGGCTCAGTTCATGGCCAACCGCAACATCACCACACTGGATGCCGGTGTGCCTGTGCTGAGTATGCACGCCCCCTTCGAGGTGGTGGCCAAGCTGGACTGCTACGAGACGTACCGCGCCTGCAAGGCTCTGTACGAGGCTCTGTAAGCAGCAAGCACTACAAGCAAAAAAGAGAGACGGCACCGCCGTCTCTCTTTTTTTGCTTACTTTTCCGGGGTGTCGCCGTCCTCGATCCTTCCCGGCATAGAGGGGAACATGGCGTTGATGAAGCTGGCCATTTTGCTGTGCTCGGCGTACCACTCGCCGTGCTCCGCCTCCAAGCGCTCCTTGTCGCCGTATTTCTCCAGCGCGTGGCACGTCTCCACATAGGCCTTCTGCATCTGGCGGATGCGGGCGCTCATGTGCTGCAAAAGGCTCATGACCTTGGCGGGGCGGTCACGGAAGTATTTTCCGAAGTTGTCGAAAGAGATCTCGCTGACCACCAGCGGCTCCAGCGCTACCACCGTGGTGTTCCGGGGCCGGGATTCCAGAAAGCTGATGACGTTGAAGAAGTCGCCCTCCCGCAGCGTCACCACCTCCACCTCGTCGGGCTTGCCGTAGTCGGTGTATATCCCCACGCTGCCGTAGAGGATGTTGTACATATTCATCTCCATCTCACCGGGTTTGCAAACGATCTGACCTCTCTTGAATCTGCGCTCTCCTGTGCTGGGCATACGTCATACCTCCTGCCATTTACATTTTTTATCATTCTGCCGCTATTTTATCATATCCGCCCCGGCCTTGTCGATACTTCTTCTTGCCAAACGCGCCGGAAAGTGGCATACTGTTGCAGGTAAATACGCACAAAAGGAGACATTTCCGTATGGATCATTTTCATATAGCGCTTTCTGAGGATCAGCTCCGCGCCGTCAGTTCTATCGGCCTTGCCCATGTGGGCGACGCCGTGTATGAGCTGCTGGTGCGCACATGGCTGTGCGCCCACGGTAAGGCCACCGGCAAGGATCTGCACCGTGCCGCCATCGCGCTGGTCTGCGCCCCGGAGCAGGCCCGCCGCGCCCAGCGCATCCTGCCGCTGCTGACGGCGGAGGAGGAGACAGTGTTCAAGCGTGGCCGCAACGCCGCCGTCCACGCCATCCCCAAGAACGCCACCACCGCCCAGTACCATCAGGCCACGGCGCTGGAGTGCCTGCTGGGCTGGCTGTACCTGCGGGGCGACACCGACCGTGTCAGCGCACTGTTCGACGTGATGATGGAGGAGGATTGATATGCCCTTAGACGCTATCTGTCTGCAAGGCGTGGTGGGGGAGCTTGCCCCCCAGCTCACCGGCAGCCGCATCGAAAAAATACAGCAGCCCGCCCGGGATCAGATCATCCTCCTGCTGCGGGGCAGCCGCCGCCTGTTCCTCAACGCCGGGGCCAACCAGCCCCGCATCCACCTGACGGAGCAGCTGCGGGATAACCCGTCCCAGCCGCCGATGTTCTGTATGCTCCTGCGTAAGCACCTGTCCGGCGGCATCATCGAGTCCGTCCGGCAGGAGCCGCTGGAGCGTGTGGTGACGCTGACCGTGCTGGCCTCCGACGAGATGGGAGAGCGCAGCCGCTTTACGCTGGTGTGGGAGGGGATGCCCCGCCGCGCCAATCTCATCCTCTGCGACAGGGACGGCCGCATCATCGACTGTCTGCGCCGCGTGGATCTGGAGGCGGAGCAGGACCGGCAGGTGCTGCCGGGGCTTTTTTACCGTCTGCCCACCCGGCAGGATAAGCGCTCGCCTTTGTCCGTGACGGAGGAGGAGTTCGCCGCCCTGCTGGGGCGCGCCGCGCCGGACGCGCCGCTGGACGGCTGGCTGCTGGACACCTTCACCGCCATATCCCCGCTGGTGGCGCGGGAGCTGACGGTCCGCGCCTGCGGCAGCACAGACGCCCCCGTATCGCAGGGAAACGCCCTGTGGGATGTGTTCTCCCGGTGGCAGAGGGATGTGAATGAAAACACCTTTACACCGACGCTTATCAAACGGAACGGGTCGCTGGCGGACTTTACCTACGGCCCGGTTACCCAGTATGGCACCTACGCCGAGACGGAGATCTACGACAGCTTTTCCCACCTGCTGGACGACTTCTACGAAAAGCGGGAGCAGGCGGAGCGGGTGAAGCAGAAGGGACGGGATCTGCTGAAGACCGCCACCACCGCCCGCGACCGTGTGCGCCGCAAGCTGGCGGCGCAGGAGAAGGAGCTGGCCGCCTGTCTGGACAGAGATCACCTGCGGATCTGCGGCGAGCTGATCACCGCCAACCTCTACCGCATGGAGCGGGGGCAGAGCCGCCTCACCGCCCAGAACTACTACGACGAGAACTGCGCCGACATGGACATCCCGCTGGATGTGCGCCTGTCGCCGCAGGAAAACGCCGCGCGGTACTTCAAGCAGTACGCCAAAGCCAAGACGGCGGAGAAATACCTGACGGCCCAGCTGCAAAAGGGCGGGGAGGAGCTGCAATATCTGGAGAGCGTCCTGCAGGAGCTGTCTCAGGCCGAATCGGAGCAGGACTTCAACGATATCCGCACGGAGCTGACGGACGGCGGCTACATCCGCCAGCGGGGCAAAAAGCAGTCCGGCTTCCAGCGGGCCTCCCGCCCCCGGGAGTTCCGTACCTCCGCTGGCCTGCGGGTGCTGGTGGGCCGCAGCAATCGCCAGAACGACCGCCTGACCACCAAGGACGCGGACAAGCGGGACCTCTGGCTCCACACCCAGAAGATCCACGGCAGCCACGTCATCCTCTGCACCGGCGGCGCAGAGCCGGATGAGCAGAGCCTGCTGGAGGCCGCGTCGCTGGCGGCGTACTTCTCCCAGGCGCAGGGCAGCGCCAAGGTGCCGGTGGACTATACGCCGGTGAAATTTGTGAAGAAGCCCGCCGGCGCCCGCCCGGGCATGGTGGTCTACACCACCTATCAGACGCTGCTGGCCGACCCCGATGAGTCTCTGGTCAAGCGCCTTGCCGTCAAATAGGAAAATACATTTGCAACTCACAGCAGGGCCGCCCCCTTCGGAGCGGCCCTGCCTTTCCTTACAGTTCCACGGTTTTCGTGGCGATCTTCTCGCAGAACACGCGGTCGTGCTCCACAAACAGCAGCGTGGGCCGGAACGCCAGCAGCAGCTCCTCGAGCTGCATCCGCGAAAGCACGTCGATGTAATTCAGCGGCTCGTCCCAGACGTAGAGGTGCGCCGGCTGACACAGGCTTCGGGCCAGCAGCACCTTTTTCTTCTGACCGGCGGAGTAGTCCGCCATGTCCTTCTCGAACTGTACCCGCGCAAAGCCCAGCTTCCGCAGGATGGCCAGAAACAGCGTCTCGTCGATGCCGTACCCGGCGGCGTAGCCGTGCAGGCTGCCCCGCAGACCGGAGGCGTCCTGCGGCACATAGGACACGGTGAGACGGCTGGCCGTCTCCCGTGTGCCGGTGCAGGGGATGTCCTGCCCGCATACCAGCTTCAGAAGGCTGGACTTGCCGCACCCGTTGGGGCCGCAGAGCGCCACGCGATCCCCCTGCGCCACGGTGAAGGTGACGCCGCTGCACACCGGCCCGCCGCCGTAGTCGATGGCCACGTCCCGCAGCCGCACCAGCTCTCGGGCGTGGTGCGTCAGCGGGTGCAGCTTCAGCGTCTCGCTGCTCTCGATGTTTTTCAGCAGCGCGGATTTTTCCGCGATGGCCTGCTGCTGCCGCCGCTCCAGATTCTTGCGGCGCTGCTGCATCCGGCGGGACTGCTCGCCGATGAAGGCGCGCCCGCCCATAGCGTCCGCCGTGCCCTTGACCTTAGCGGAGTTTTTCCCGAGCTTGGAGCACTCTACCTTGTCGGCCCAGGCGCTGGACTGCCGCGCCGCCTCCTGTAACCGCCCGATCTCCTTCCGGAGCTGGGCGTTCTGCGCCAGCTCAAAGGCGTCCTGCCGTGATCTGTTCTCATACCACGAGGAGAAATTTCCCCGCTGGATGTCGATGCTGTTCCGGTTGATGGCCATGATGTGATCCACGCAGCCGTCCAGAAACGCGCGGTCGTGGGACACCAGCAGAAAGCCCTGTTTCCCGCTGAGATAGCGGCTGACCAGCGCCCGCCCTGTCTGATCCAGATGGTTGGTGGGCTCGTCGATCAGCAGGAAGCGGTTTTCCCGGGAAAAGAGCATCGCCAGCAGGAGCTTGGACTGCTCGCCGCCGGACAGCGTGTCAAACGGCCGGTACAGCGCGTCCTCCGCCACCTCCAGCGCCGCCAGCTCCCGCAGGAACCGCCACTGCGGCACCTCCGGACAAATGCGCGCCAGCAGGTCGATGGGGCATTGCGCCGCGTCCGGCACGGCGTAGGGGAAGTAGTCAAAGCCCACGCTGGCCTGTATGGTGCCCTGATAGGGGTACTGCCCCTGCAAAAGCCGGAGCAGCGTGGTCTTGCCCCGCCCGTTGCGGCCCGTCAGCCCCAGCCGCCAGTCGGTGTCGATCTGAAAGCTGACATTTTCAAAGATGTTGTCGTAGCTGCCCTCATAGCAGAATGTCAGGTTTGTCACTTGAATGATGGACATAGTCATGCCTCCTGTACGAAAAAATGGCTGCGGGAAACCATCTCCGCAGCCATACGCGCACACGTCCCCCACCGGAGGGCAGGGCACGACCATGTACGGAGCCGAGAGCGATACCGATTTCCCGCGAAAGGCACAACGAACAGGGCGGTCATCGCCGCCCGATCCCATATCGTGCCGTGGTTCAGCAGGAAATCAGGTTCATCCTCTCAACTCCTCTCTTATTTTTTCTTATCCTACCACACCCGCCGCGAAAAAGCAACCGCTGCCGCCGTATTTGTCCCGCGCAACCTGAAGTTGCGCGAAATTTTTCACTTTTTTTGCCGCGCAACCTGAAGTTGATGGACATTTTTTCCGCCATCTGGTATGCTGTGACCAGAAAGGGGGTAACGCGATGCGCAGAGTGATCCCATTCGCGCCGTGGCAGACGGCGTATTTTCTCCGCTGGCTGCGGGACATGTCTGACAGGGGCTGGGTGCTGCAGACCATCAAGGGCGTAAAGGCGGTATTCGTCCCCGCCGCGCCCGGCGGCCAGATCTACGCCCTGTTCCCGGAGGGCGCAGCCCCGCAGGAGTTGGACGAGCTGTTCCTCCGTCTGGAGGAGGGCCGTCTCACAGCTCCACCGGCGCTGGACCGTCCCATGCCCAACAGCCTGACCCTGCCGGAGGATCCCCGTCTTGCCAAATTGGTGGGGGAGATCGGATCCTATAAGTACATCCAGCTGCTCTACCAGCTTCGCCGCGACAACGGCTGGGAGGAGGTCTGCGATTGGGGCGGCCTGTGCGTCATGTGCAGCACCCGCCCGGACGCCGTGCCGCCGCCCCGCCTGCCGGAGCTCACCGAGAACGCAAAGCTGCACCGGAAAGGGCAGACGTCCACCGCCGCCATGAATCTGGGCTTCCTGCTGTCGCTGCCGTTTCTGGCGGCGCTGAAGGACACCGGCCTGCTGTTCTGGCAGAAGCTGGCGGCCGCCGCGGCGCTGGTGGCGGCGGCCTGCTTCGCCGTGGATCGCGTGCTGTTCCATGGCGTCCTGTCCCCGGAGAAGTGGGACGATATGTCCTACGAGGAGTGCCTGCACCGTGCCGCCGGCCGGACGGTGCTGCTGTACGTCATCGTCGTTGCCGCGCCCATCGCGGCCCTGCTGTACTCTTTCCTGTCGCTGCTGCGGACGTGAACCCATGCAAAAAGACCGCCCACCGGGCGGTCTTTTTTGCGTGGATGCGGGTGGGATGCTTATGTGTTCTCTGTTCCGTCCTCGCGGAACAGCAGGGTGATGCACCACAGTCCCGCGATGCCCACCAGCGTATAGAGGATACGGCTGACGGCGCCGGTCTGTCCGCCGAACAGGAACGCCACGCAGTCAAAGCTGAAAAGCCCCACGCTGCCCCAATTCAGCGCGCCGATGATGACCAATACCAGCGCGATGCGGTCCACGATCTTCATGAAAGTCCCTCCTTGTGTGCACGACTGCATTCTCCCATAGTCTCTCCGCCTATCCTGCGGTTATGCACAAAAAATTTGTGAGTTTCCCTCAAAAAATTTGAAAACGGATTGCAAACGCCGGCGTTTTTTGGTAGTATGACAGACAGGAACATCGCATACGACCTTTTGATAAAAACAGGAGGAAGACCATGAACAAGAAATTTGAAAAGCTGGGCTTTTATCCCGCCGACATCCTGCTGCCTCAGGGACAGGACATGACCAAGTGGGCCGTAGTGGCCTGCGACCAGTTCACCTCCGAGCCGGAGTACTGGCAGGCAGTGGAGGAGAAGGTGGGCGACGCCCCCTCCACGCTGCGCCTCATCCTGCCCGAGGCCAACCTGAAGGCCCCCAACGTGGACGAATACATCGACGACATCAACGCCGCCATGCGCCGGTACATGGCAGACGGCGTGTTCCGGACGCTGCCCGACTCCCTGATCTACATTGAGCGCCAGCAGTCTGACGGCCGCATCCGCCACGGTCTCATCGGCATGGTGGATCTGGACGCCTACGACTTCACCCCTGGCTCCGGCGCTCTGATCCGCGCCACCGAGGGCACCGTACTGGATCGCATCCCGCCCCGCGCCCGTGTCCGCCGCAACGCTCCCATCGAGCTGCCCCACGTCATGCTGCTGATCGACGACCCCGACAGGACCGTTATTGAGCCGCTGACCGCCGCCGCCGATACCATGGAGAAGCTCTACGACTTCGATCTGATGCAAAATGGCGGCCACATCACCGGCTACCGGCTGTCCGACAAGCAGATCGACGCCGTGGCCGCCTCTCTGGAGGGACTGACCACCGATGCTGCCATGCAGAAGAAGTATGGCGTCTCCGGCGTGGCGCCCCTGCTGTTCGCCGTGGGCGACGGCAACCACTCTCTGGCCACCGCCAAGGCCTGCTAT
>CAKTOK010000011.1 GCA_934589835.1 uncultured Oscillospiraceae bacterium
TCCGCTCCTATGTGTTCATGCCCTACACGCTGGCCAAGGACACCCGCACCGGCTACGAGATGGGCAACATCCAGGCCGTGATGGACGGCGATATTGACGGCTTCATCAACGCCTACCTGACCGCCGCCGCCAATGGCGAGATCAAGAAGTGACCTGCCGCATCGTCGGCTGTACGCCCAATGATGTAGTCCGCTTTGAGGAATAAAGCCAGAACGCCCTGCGTTTCAATACGCAGGGTATTCTTTTTGTCGTTTTATACGCTTTGTTGTCGTTTTTGGGTGTCTTTCTTTTCCCACGGCAGCACCACCGGGCCTTCGGCGCTTGTCTCCACATACAGATCTTCACATTTCTGCTGCGCCTCCATCAGCACCTCAATGGCCCGCTCCATGGCGTCCATCGCGGTCAAATACATGGCTTTGTAATCCGCCATTTTATCACCCCCTTCCCCCTATTGTAGCACATTGTGGGCATATCCACAATATAGTTTTTTTCATTTTCTCCTATAATAACAAATATAGTAGAAGATGAGGGTGGTGAGCGCCATTTTTGATTATCGTCCATTGTGGGATACCATGCACAAGAATGGCGTATCCCAGTACCAGCTTCTCCAGGGCGGCATTGACAATAAGACGCTGGATTCCCTGAAGAAAAACAAGAACATCACTATGGTCACGCTGGAAAAGCTCTGCCGCATCGTCGGCTGTACGCCCAACGATGTAGTCCGCTTTGAGGAATAAAGCCAGAACACCCTGCGTTTCAATACGCAGGGTGTTCTTTTTGTCGTTTTATACGCTTTGTTGTCGTTTTTGGGTGTTCCGCGCCTGCGGGCGCGGGTCACTTCCTTTTCCTGCCTCCGGCGGCCCCATTTCTTTCAGCAGCGAAAGAAATGGGGGAAAGAACGCCGCCAAAAACCCATGGTTTTTGGATTTCCTTCCGCCGCTGGCCGCCGCGTTCTGATTCGTCCGAAATGCGGAATTGACTTCTTTCTCTGAGCGCTGCCGCTTTTACTCTGAAATGTAGAACTCTGCACCTCTACATTTTGCACCTTGAGCGGCAGCGGGGATAGCCGCAGGAGCAATTCCACATTTAGAGAGGTTTACAACGAGCCAACAGCGCGAGGAGCGCAGAATGGAAAATACCATGTGCGGGGCGCGAGCGGATTTTCAAACCGCAGGTTTGAACGGCGTTTTTGCCCACTTTTGCCGACGGGGGCAAAAGTGGGTCGCGCCGGAGCGCGAAACCTCCCCTTGCAGGCTGCGGCCAAAAGTGACCCGCGCCCGCAGGCGCGGAACAGCTCTTGTGCCGCCGGAGGCAATAAGAAGTGGGGCGCGCCGGAGCGCGAAACAGCTCCTATACGGCTGCTGAAAGAAATGGGGCCGCCGGAGGGAGCGATCCGAGCGCCGCCGGTGGCGGATAAAGCGAGGGGAGCGAGTGGCCGCGGTCAAAATTTCAAGCGCCCGCCGTTAGGCAGCGCAGAAATTTTGGGCACCGCAACCGTGCAAAAGAAAGCGCCTGCGCGCCGGAGCGCGAAACCTCTCCTGCGTCGCCACAATAAAAAGCAGAACCGCTCTCGCGGTCCTGCTTTTTATACAGCTTTCCTCTCGGTTCAGCACTTCTCGAACACCACTGCGGTGCCCATGCCGCCGCCGATGCACAGGGTCGCCAGACCCTTCTTGGCCTCGGGACGCTTCTGCATCTCGTGCAGCAGAGTGACGATGATACGCGCACCGGACGCGCCCACGGGATGACCCAGAGCGATAGCGCCGCCGTTGACGTTGACCTTGCTCATGTCAAAGTGCAGCTCGCGGGCCACAGCGATGGACTGGGCGGCAAACGCCTCGTTGGCCTCGATCAGATCGATGTCGTCGATGGTCACACCGGCCTTCTTCATGGCGTTGCGGGACGCCACCACGGGGCCGACGCCCATGATCTTGGGATCCACACCGCCCTGGCCCCAGCCGATCAGCTTGGCCATGGGCTTCAGGCCGTACTTCTCCACAGCCTCGCCGGAAGCCAGCACGATGGCGGCGGCGCCGTCATTGATGCCGGAGGCGTTGGCGGCGGTGACACGCTGGGTGCCCTTATCGGCAGCATCCTGTGCGCCGGTGACCTCGAAGGTATGTACCACCTGAGGATTGGGGGACTCGGGACCCACGGGGAACGCGCCCTTCAGCTTGGCGATGCTGTCAGCGGTGACGCCGGCCTTGGGATACTCGTCCTTGGCGAAGGGGACCATGTCCTTCTTGACCTTGACCATCACGGGGACGATCTCATCATCGAAGCGGCCGGCAGCCTGCGCGGCCTCCGCCTTCTGCTGGGAGGCGGCGGCGAACTCGTCCTGCTCGCGGCGGGTGATGCCCCAGATGTCGTTGATGTTCTCGGCGGTGGTGCCCATATGATAGTTGTTATAGGCGTCCCACAGGCCGTCCTTGATCATGGTGTCCACCAGCTTCTTGTCGCCCATGCGAGCGCCCCAGCGGGCGTCCATGGAAGCATAGGGTGCGGCGCTCATGTTCTCGGTGCCGCCGCAGACCACGATATCGGAGTCGCCGGCCAGAATGGAGCGGGCGCCCTCAATGACGGACTTCATGCCGGAGCCGCAGACCATGCCGACGGTATAGGCGGGCACGGAGTAGGGGATGCCGGCCTTAATGGAAACCTGCCGCGCCACATTCTGGCCCTGAGCTGCGGTCAGGATGCAGCCGAACATCAGCTCGTCCACATTCTCGGGAGCGATGTTCGCGCGCTTCAGAGCCTCTTTGACCACCACGGCGCCCATCTCGGCGGCGGGGGTGTTCTTCAGGGAGCCGCCAAAGGAACCGATCGCGGTTCTGCAGCAGTTGACAACATACAGGTCTTTCATGAAAAGTTACCTCCTATAAAGATTAAGCTCATTATACCGCTTCGTATAACGAATGTCTACGCTCATGATAGTCAACTTTTTAACAATAGTCAACTACGAATTGCAACTTTGTTAAAAAATCGTCAAAAGGTGCATGCCAGCCCCTCTCTTTCCGTCATTTTGACGGAGACAGGCCTCACTGCTGGGCCTGCTGCGCCGTCTGGCTCAGCTGGCTACGCAGCTCCACCAGCTTCTGGTAGAACGTGCCGGTGTCAATGGCGCTGTACAGCTTCTCGTTGTAGACCACGTTGGCCGCGCTGCGGCGCTCCTGCAGCATCGCGTTGAAATAGGTCGGCAGCACCGCGCTCAGATCCGTCTCCTCCCGCAGGAAGATGTAGTACCCCTCGTCCATAGCCACCACGCCGCTGAGCTCATCGACGCCCAGCGCAGCCGCCGCCTCGCAGAGGGCGTCGCCTTCCATGAAGGTGAAGGTGATGCTGTCCTTCTGATCCACGTTCCGCTCCTGACAGATGGCGTCGTGCTCGGCTGCCTTGTCCTCGGCCTCCTGCATCCGCTTGAGGTAGCCGTTGGCCTCCTCCTCGGCGCCATCGCCGGCCTCCACGAAGATCACGCGGCCCGTCAGATAGCCGTTGTCCGCCACATACTGGGCCAGCGCCGCCCCATCGGGATACAGGGCGCCGCCCTCGGTGCAAAACGCCTCCTGCAGCCGCTGGTAGAGGAAGCCCGTCTCGCGGATGCGGTCATAGCCCTCCTCGGTGATGCCCTGCGCCTCCAGCTGCTGCTGATAGGCCTCCTCGCCGCCGTAGTACTCCACATACTCCAGCCGCTGGGACTCCAGAGCCGACCGATCCTCCTCTGTCAGCGTCACACCGGCCTCCTGTGCCCAGGCCCGCACCGCGCTGTACAGCTTTACCGTCTCCAGCGCGTCGGTCTTGGCGTAGTCGCCGTAGGTCACGCCGTCTGTGATCTCGGCGTTCCAGTCCACGTTGGGTACATAGGTGCTCAGGTACTCGCAGTCGTAGGCCAGCCAGTACAGATACTCCTCGCACGTCACGGTCTGCCTGTCGATGAGCAGCAGCTCTCCGTCGGGATGGAGCCCGCTGGCCTCGTACAGCAGTCCGTCGGTGCGGCTGCCCTTCTTCATGCCGCCGGTCAGGGCGATGGCCCCCACCAGCACCACAGAGCACAGCACGCCCGCGATCAAACGCACCCAGTTATTCTTCATGGTCATTTCCTCCTTCTTGGGACGGCTGTCCCTGTCTGTCATTCTGCTGCAAGCGCAGCTGTTCTACAAGGCCGCCTGCGGCGTCCAATGCATCCTCGTTCTGCCGTAAATACAGCGTCAGTCTGGGCGATGCCCCCGCCGCCAGCTGCAAGCGCTGGCGATAGGCCGCCATGGTACACACCGCCAGCAGCGCCGACGGGTCGATGCGCGCATCGAAGCTGAACAGCAGCTGCCGCCCCTTCTGGGTGATGTCGGTGACGCCCGTCTCCATGGCCGCCGCGCGCAGCATGGCCACGTTCAGCAGCGCCGTCACCGGCTGCGGCACATCGCCGTACCGGTCCAGCAGCTCGTCGGTGAGATCCGCCTCGTCCGCCGCCGTCCGCAGGGCGGCGATGCGCCGGTACAGGTCCATCCGCTGCTCTGCGGCGGGCACATAGCTCTCCGGAATATAGGCCGCCACCGTCAGGTCGGCGGAGCACTCCGCCCGCACCTCCGCGCCGCGGCCCTGCTGCTCCAGCACCGCGTCGTTCAGCAGCTTCAGGTACATATCGTAGCCCACGGACATCATATAGCCCGACTGCTCCGGTCCCAGCAGGTTTCCGGCGCCCCGTATCTCCAGATCCCGCATGGCGATCCTGAAGCCGGAGCCGAACTCCACATATTCCCGTATCGCGGTGAGCCGCTTGGCGGCCACCTCCGTCAGCACCTTGCCGGTGCGGTATGTCAGATAGGCGTAGGCCCGGCGGGCCGACCGCCCGATGCGCCCGCGGATCTGGTGGAGCTGGCTGAGCCCCATGCGATCCGCGTCCTCAATGATAAGGGTGTTCACGTTGGGGATATCGATGCCCGTTTCGATGATGGTGGTACACACCAGCACATCGATCTCACCCTCGGCCATGCGGCTCATGACGCGGCTCAGCTCGCCCTCGGCCATTTTGCCGTGGGCCGTCTCCACCACCACGCCGCGGCCCAGCAGCTGCCGCAGGCGGGAGGCGGTGCCGTCGATGCTCTCCACGCGGTTGTGCAGGTAGTATACCTGCCCGCCGCGATCCAGCTCCCGCCGGATGGCCTCCCCCAGAATGCCCCAGTCGTGCTCCAGCACATAGGTCTGCACCGGCTGCCGGTCCTGAGGCGGCTGCTCGATGGTGCTCATGTCGCGGATACCGCTGAGGGCCATGTTCAGCGTGCGGGGGATGGGGGTGGCGGACAGCGTCAGGGTGTCCACCTGCCGCGCCCGCTCCCGCAGCCGCTCCTTATGGGTCACGCCGAAGCGCTGCTCCTCGTCGATGATGAGCAGGCCCAGATCCTTGAATTCCACATTTTTGGCCAGCAGCTTATGGGTGCCGATGAGCAGGTCCACCCTGCCCTCCTTCACCCGTGCCAGCACGTCCTTCACCTGCGCCGGCGTGCGGAAGCGGGACAGCACCTCCACCGTCACGGGGAACGCGCGGAACCGCGCCACCGCCGTGGCATAGTGCTGCTGGGCCAGCACGGTGGTGGGCACCAGAATGGCCGCCTGCTTCCCATCCAGGATGCACTTCATGGCCGCCCGCAGCGCCACCTCCGTCTTTCCGTAGCCCACATCGCCGCACAGCAGCCGGTCCATGGGCGTCGGCTGCTCCATATCCCGCTTGATGTCGCGGATGGCCGCCAGCTGGTCCTCCGTCTCCGTGTACTCGAAGGCTTCCTCAAACTCCTGCTGCCACGGGGAGTCCGGCGAAAAGGCAAAGCCCGCCTCCCGCTGACGCTGGGCATACAGCTTGATGAGTCCCTCCGCCAGATCCTTCGCCGCTGCCTTGGCGCGGTGGGTGGTCTTGGCCCACTGGTCGCCGGAGAGCTTATTCAGCCGGGTTTTCTCCGCCGCCTCGTCGCCGCCGCCGACGTATTTGCTCACCAGATCCAGTGACGTGGCCGGCACATACAGGCAGTCGCTGCCCGCGTAATTGATCTTGATATAATCCTTTTCCACGCCGTCCACCGGCAACCGCAGCATACCGGCAAACCGGCCGATGCCGTGGTGGACGTGTACCACCAGATCGCCCACCGTCAGGTCCGTGTAGGACTGGAGCCTCCGGCGGTTGTCCGGCTTGGCGGCGCGGGGCCGCCTGGCGCGGCCTGACAGGCTCTGGGTCAGCTGCCCCTCCGTCAGCACCGCCAGCTTCAGCGCCGGCCACTCGCTGCCCGCCGACAGAGCGCCCACGGTGACGCACGCCTGCCCCCGCTGGGGCATGGCCTCCTCCGACAGGTCCAGCGCCGCGGGGATCTTCCTCTCCCGCAGCAGCTGCTGCATATTCCGCGCCCGCACCTCGCCGCCGCACAGCACCAGCACCGCGTAGCCCGCGGTGAGATAGTGTACGATGTCGGTGGCCGCCGTCTCCAGACTGCCGCCGTAGCTGGCCAGCTGCTTGGCTGGGATGTCCAGCAGCAGGCGGGGCGCCACCAGATACCGGCTGGTGGGCAGGCTCTCCATCTGGCACACCGGACGCTTTTCCAGCTCCGCCGCCGCCTCCGTCTCCGTCAGGGTCAGTCGCCCGAAGGCGCCGGCCATCAAGCCGGCCTCCATGGCCGCCGTCACGTCCTGCTTCACCTGCCACGCAGCGGCCTTCAGCGCCTCCTGCACCCGGCCCGCCTCGCTGACGCAGATGAGGCAGTTCTCCGGCAGATAGTCGAAGGCCGTGGCCGCCGCAGGGTACACCGCCGCCAGATACCGGTCGCCGCCCGGGGGCGCTGCTCCCTGCCGCAGGGACTGAGCGTCCTCCTCCAGCCGCTGCCGCAGGGCGGCGGCGTTTTCCCTTTTCGCCAGCCGCCTGGCCGCCTGCTCGATCCGCTCCGCCGCTGCATCCGCCGTGCCCTCGCCGCAGAACGGCAGCACCTCTCCGGCAGGCAGCACCGTGAAGCGCTGCCGGTTCTCCACCCGCCGCTGGGTGGTCACATCGAAATCGCCCATGCTGTCCAGCTCATCGTCGAAGAACTCACAGCGCACCGGCCGCTCCGGCCCGGGCGAAAAAACATCCAGAATACCGCCGCGCAGGGCGAACTGCCCCGCGCCCTCCACCTGCTGGGCGCGGACATAGCCCGCCGCCGTCAGCCGCGCCGTCAGCGCCGTCACGTCGTACCGCTGCCCCACCTCCAGCGTGAAGGCGGTATCCCGCAGCACCTGCTCCGGCAGGCACAGCTGGATCATGGCTGCCGCCGTGGCCACCACCACCCGCCGGTCCCGTTGGGACAGCCGGTACAGCGCCCACAGCCGCCGGTACTCCCACTGGCGGCTGTATGCCGCCGTGGGTCGCAGCTGCCACTCCCGTGCCGGCAGCAGCACCGGCTCCTGACCGGTGAGGGCCCGCAGATCCGCCGCCTGCCGCCGGCACTCCTGCTCGTCGGCGCACAGCATCAGGAGCGGTCTGTCCGTCTCATCGGCCAGCGCTGCCGCCACGGCGGCGCGCTGCACGGGGGAGAGCCCCGTCACCACGCTGTATCGTTCCCGTCCGCCGACGCCCGCCGCCAGCTCCTTCAGCTGGGGCAGCGTCAAAAGCTGCCGGATCAGTCCGTTCACGCGCTCTCCCTCCCTTCGTCGTGACGGCAGAAATGTTATCCGTTAAACCGGTTCATGGCCGTGTCCGCCCCCTGCTCGATCAGGCACAGCGCCGCGTCCGCCGCACGGTCCAGCGTGGCCCGCAGCAGCTTGGCCTCCTCGCCCTGAGGCTTGCCGATGACCCAGTCCACCATCTCGTGATCCGGATGCGCCGGCATCCCGACCCCCACCTTGATGCGGGGAAAGCCGTCGGTGCCCAGATGCTGGATGATGCTTTTCAGGCCGTTGTGGCCGCCCGCCGACCCGCTTTTCCGGATACGCAGCTTGCCCACCGGCAGCGAAACATCGTCGGAGATGATCACCACATGATCCGCCGGCACCTTGTAGAAGCGGGCGGCTTCTCCCACGGCTTCGCCGGAGAGATTCATGTAGGTCTGCGGCTTCATCACCAGTATTTTATTGCCGTTTTTCTCCAAAATGCCGGTCCATGCCTTGAACCTCAGCTTGGAGAGCTTGAAGCTTTCCTTCTCCATCAGGCTGTCCAGCGCCAGCCAGCCCATGTTATGGCGGGTGGATTCATACTTACTGCCCGGATTGCCCAGGCCTGCCAGGATCCAGTTGACGCCGCCGGTATTGCTGCGATTGAAAAACAAGGCTCTCGCCTCCCTGCTCTGAGAAATATAGGGGGACTGCAAAGGCAGTCCCCCTATTATAGCACAGCTCCCGCCGTTTGAAAAGCACTCAGTTGAACAGCTTGGCGATGGAAATCTCCTGATAGATGCGCTCAATGGCCTCGGCGAACATGGGCGCCACGGACAGATACTTGATCTTGTCGCAGCCCTCTCCCATGGACTCGGGAATGGTGTTCAGCAGGGCCATCTCCTGGATGACGCTGTTGTTGATGCGCTCCAGCGCCGGACCGGACAGCACGCCGTGGCTGGCGCAGGCATACACGCTGTTGGCGCCGCCCACCTCCACGATGGCCTTGGCAGCGTTGCAGATGCTGCCGGCGGTGTCCACCATATCGTCGAACAGAATGCAGTCCCTGCCCTCCACCTCGCCGATGACGTTCATGACCTCGCACTGATTGGCCTTCTGGCGGCGCTTGTCCACAATGGCAAGGCTCATGTGCAGCTTCTGGGCAAAGGTACGGGCGCGGGCCACGGAGCCCACGTCGGGGGACACCACCACCATGTCCTCGCACCTTCCGCCGAACTTCTTGGCGTAGTAGTCCACGAATACGGGGTTGCCCAGCAGGTTGTCCACGGGGATATCGAAGAAGCCCTGGATCTGGCTGGCGTGCAGATCCATGGTCAGCACCCGATCCGCACCGGCGGCGGTGAGCATATTGGCCACCAGCTTGGCGGAGATGGGATCGCGGCTCTTGGCCTTGCGGTCCTGACGGGCGTAGCCGAAATAGGGGATCACGGCGGTGACACGGCCGGCGCTGGCGCGCTTGCAGGCGTCGATCATAATGAGCAGCTCCATCAGGCTGTCATTGACGGGCTTGCAGGTGGAGTTGATGAGGAACACGTCGCTGCCGCGGACGCTCTCATACAGGGATACGGAGGCCTCGCCGTCGGCGAAGCTCTTGACCTCCGCCTCGCCCAGCTTGATCCCGATGATCTTGCAGATCTCCTGGGCCAGCGCGGGGTTGGCATTGCCGGTGAAGATCTTCATGTCCTTGCCGTGAGAAATCATGGTCGTACTCTCGCTTTCTATCCGTTTTTGGTTTGTGGATGATATATATGGAAACAGGTGTCTGTTTCACGCGGAAGGGGAAGACGGATCGTTAAAAAGGAAACAAAAAGCCGTCCCGCTGCACCGGCGCATCAAAGCGCGGCGGACAGCGCGGACGGCAACGATCCCCCGGATACGAGGGCGCGGTCACGGACGATATGCACCTTGCTGCGGCTGACAATGCCCATCGGCACACACCCCCCTTTCCTGTACTGCCCCCTATTATAGCAGGTTCGCTGAGAAAATCCAGTATTTTTCCCGTTTTTTTCGGCAATAATTTTTTTGCCGACCTTTTCCACAACTGCTTCCACAGTTTGTCCGGCAAATTGCTGGCATTTTTCATGTTTCTGATAAATATAGGGCATTTTTCCTATTTTATAGTTGCATTTTCTTTTTCACTGCATTACAATAGGCAGGTATCTGGAAAAGGAGTTGGGCCGCGTATGCTGCATATCGTGCTGGTAGAACCTGAAATACCCCAGAATTGCGGCAATATCGCCCGCACCTGCGCCGCCACCGGCAGCAGCCTTCACCTCATCCGGCCCCTGGGCTTCGACATCTCCGACCGGGCCGTCAAGCGGGCCGGGCTGGACTACTGGCATCTGGTGGACGTGTACGACTACGACGGGCTGGGCGACTTCTTCCGCCGCAATCCCCAGGCGGCGGAGAATATGTGGCTGGCCACCACCAAAGCGCCCCGGGACTACACGCAGGCCCAATTTTCGCCGGACTGCTGGCTGGTGTTCGGAAAGGAGACGGCGGGCCTGCCGGAGGACTTCCGCACGGCCCACTATGACCGCTGCATCCGCCTGCCCATGCGCGCGGAGGCCCGCAGCCTGAATTTGAGCAATTCCGTGGCTATTCTCACCTACGAGGCCCTGCGTCAGAACGGCTTCCCCGGTCTGTCGGGTACAGGTGAGATGGCGGAACATACACCATAAACCGTGATTTTTATGCGAGAGGAGCGTTTCGTATGAATTACAACAAAAAGACCATCCGCGACGTGGACGTCGCCGGCAAGAAGATCCTGCTGCGCTGCGATTTCAACGTGCCCCAGGACAAGGAGACCGGCGCCATCACCAGCGACAAGCGCATCGTGGCGGCGCTGCCCACCATCCGGTATCTGCTGGAGCGGAACGCGGCGGTCATCGCCTGCTCCCACCTGGGCAAGCCCAAGGGTGAGTGGAAGAGCAAGCTGACCCTCGCCCCCGTGGCGGAGCGTCTCAGCCAGCTGCTGGGCCGGGAGGTCATCTTTGCCAAGGACATCGTGGGCGAGGACGCCAAGGCCAAGGCCGCGGCGCTGCAGGGCGGCCAGATCATGCTGCTGGAGAACCTGCGCTTCGACCCCCGTGAGGAGAAGAACGACCCCGCCTTTGCCAAGGAGCTGGCGGATATGGCGGAGCTGTACGTGTCCGACGCCTTCGGCACGGTCCACCGCGCCCACGCCTCCACCGCCGGCGTAGCGGCCTACCTGCCCGCCGTGTCCGGCCTGCTGGTGGCCAAGGAGCTGGAGGTCATGGGCGGCGCGCTGAACGACCCCAAGCGTCCCTTCGTGGCGGTGCTGGGCGGCGCCAAGGTCAGCGACAAGATCGGCGTCATCAACAACCTGCTGGACAAGGCCGACACCATCATCATCGGCGGCGGCATGGCCTACACCTTCGCCAAGGCGCAGGGCGGCTCCATCGGCAAGAGCCTGTGCGAGGACGACAAGCTGGACTACGCGCGGGAGATGATCGAAAAGGCCAAAAGGAACGGCGTAAAGCTGCTGCTGCCCTCCGACACCGTGGCGGCGGACGATTTCTCCAACGACGCCAGACGTCAGGTGGTCAGCACCACTGCCATCCCCGACGGCTGGGAGGGCATGGACATCGGTCCCGACACCATCCGCACGTTCTGCGACGCCGTAAAGGGCGCCGGCACCGTGGTGTGGAACGGGCCCATGGGCGTATTTGAATTTGACAACTTTGCCGCCGGCACCCGCGCCATGGCCCAGGCGCTGGCCGACAGCGGTGCCATTACCATCGTAGGCGGCGGCGACAGCGCCGCGGCAGTGGAGCAGATGGGCTTTGCCGACAGGATCACCCACATCAGCACCGGCGGCGGCGCATCTTTGGAATTCCTGGAGGGGCTGGAGCTGCCCGGCGTGGCCTGCCTGCTGGACAAGTAAGGCCCTCGGGAACGTCTCCCCCGCAGCATCCCCCGCATCGGGACATGGAAACGTGAATACCTTTTCCGAAAAGTATTATCATATTAGTAAGCAAGAGGAGTAATAAGCTATGAATCGCAGATACCGTAAGACCATCATCGCCGGCAACTGGAAAATGAACAAGACCGCCAGCGAGACCAAGAAGTTCGCCGAGGAGCTGAAGGCCCTGCTGCCCAAGGCCAAGTGGTGCGATGTGGTAGTGTGCGTCCCCGCTGTGAACATCTCCACCGCCATCAAGGCGTTCAAGGATGCCCGCGTGTCCGTGGGCGCGCAGAACGTATTCTATGAGAAGTCCGGCGCCTATACCGGCGAGGTATCCGCCGAGATGCTGAAGGATCTGGGCGTGAAGTACGTCATCATCGGCCACTCCGAGCGCCGTCAGTACTTCGGCGAGACGGATCTGATCGTGAACAAGAAGGTGCTGGCCGCGCTGGAGGCGGGCCTGCACCCCATCATCTGCGTGGGCGAGACGCTGGAGCAGCGTGAGCTGGGCATCACCATGGAGCTCATCGCCCTGCAGGTCAAGTCCGCGCTGGCCGGCGTACCCGCTGAGAAGCTGCGTAAGTGCGTCATTGCCTATGAGCCGGTGTGGGCCATCGGCACCGGTAAGACCGCCACTGCCGAGCAGGCCGCCGAGGTCTGCACCTTCATCCGCACCACCGTGCGGCACCTGTACGGCGCCCGCATCGCCCGTTCCATCACCATCCAGTACGGCGGCTCCATGAAGCCCGCCAACGCCGCGGAGCTGCTGGGCCAGCCCGATATCGACGGCGGCCTCATCGGCGGCGCCGCCCTGAATGCAGCGGACTTCGTGGAGATCATCAACGCCGCCAATCAGGACTGATCCCATAGGAGGAAAGGCATGAACAAAACTCCGACTACCCTGATCATCATGGACGGCTTCGGCATCGCGCCGCCGGCCGCTGACAACGCCGTCACACTGGCCAGCACCCCCGTTCTGGACGGTCTGCTCCGCGACTATGCCCACACCACACTGTCCGCCAGCGGGCTGGACGTGGGCCTGCCCGATGGGCAGATGGGCAACAGCGAGGTGGGACACACCAACATTGGCGGCGGCCGCGTGGTATTTCAGGATCTGCCCCGTATCACCCGCGCCATCGGCGACGGCAGCTTCTTCCGGAACGAGGCCTACAACACCGCCATGGACAACTGCCTGAAAAACGGCGCCAGCCTGCATCTGTACGGTCTGCTGTCCGACGGCGGCGTTCACTCCCACATCGATCACCTGTTCGCGCTGCTGCAAATGGCGAAGGATAAGGGGCTGCAAAAGGTCTATATCCACTGCTTCCTGGACGGGCGCGATGTGTCCCCCACCAGCGGCAAGGGCTTCGTGCAGGCGCTGTCGGACAAGTGCGCGGCGCTGGGCGTGGGCAGGATCGCCACGGTCATGGGCCGTTACTACGCCATGGACCGCGACAAGCGCTGGGAGCGTGTGCAGATGGCCTACGACGCCATGGTGTACGGCGAGGGCATCCACAACGAGGACCCCGTGGACGCCGTGGCCCGAAGCTACGCCAACGGCGTCACCGACGAATTTGTGGAGCCGGTGGTGTGCGACAGCGACGGCACCATCAGCGACAACGACAGCGTGATCTTCTTTAACTACCGCCCCGACCGCGCCCGCGAGATCACCCGCGCCATCGTGGACCCCGACTTCGATGGGTTCCAGCGGGAGTACTTTCCCACCACCTATGTGTGCAGCACGGAGTACGATGCCTCCATGCCCAACGTACTGGTGGCGTGGCCCCGTGTCGCCGTGAAGAACGGGCTGGGCGAATACCTCAGCAGCATGGGCATGACCCAGCTGCGTATCGCCGAGACGGAGAAGTACGCCCATGTGACGTTCTTCTTCAACGGCGGCGTGGAAAAGCAGTACCCCGGCGAGGACCGCGTGCTGGTGGCCTCCCCCAAGGTGGCGACCTACGATCTCCAGCCGGAGATGAGCGCCGTGGAGGTCTGCGACAAGTGCGTGGAGCGCATTGAGTCCGGCGCGTACGACGTGATCATCCTGAACTTCGCCAACTGCGACATGGTAGGCCACACCGGCGTGCTGGAGGCCGCCATCAAAGCGGTGGAGACAGTGGACGCCTGCGTGGGCCGCGTGGTGGAGGCGACCCTGAAGATGGGCGGCATCGCCATGGTCACTGCCGACCACGGCAACGCCGAGGACATGAAGCAGCCCGACGGCAGCCCCATGACCGCCCACACCACCAACCCCGTGCCCTTCATCCTCTGCGGTGCCGGCACCCAGCTTCGCACCGGCCGTCTGGCGGACATCGCCCCCACCATCCTGGACGTGATGGGGCTGGCCTGCCCCGAGGAGATGGACGGCAAGACCCTGATCGTCAAATAATCATCACACAGCAGACGGCCTCCCGGGGCGTTCTTCGGGAGGCCGCCTTTCTCAAAAGGAGCACTATGAACATCACTGTCATCGGCTGCGGGCGATGGGGATCCCTCATTACCTGGTATCTGGACCATATTGGCCACCGCGTCACCCTGTACGGCCGCAGCACCTCCCCGAAAATGCAGGCCTTTCTGGCCACGCGGCAGAACGACCTGCTGACGCTGCCGGATTCCGTGACCCTGTCCACCGACCTGCCGGCGGCGCTGGCCGGCGCGGAGACCGTCATCATCTCCATCGGATCCCAGAATCTCCGCTCCCTGCTGAACCAGCCGGAGCTGCAAGCCCTGCGGGACCGCACCGTGGTCTTGTGCATGAAGGGGCTGGAGATGAGCACCGGCGCACGGCTCAGCCAGATCGCATCGGAGTGTCTGGATCCGTCCAACACTGTGGCCGTCTGGCTGGGACCCGGCCATGTGCAGGAGTTTTACCGCGGCATCCCCAACTGCATGGTCATCGACAGCGCGGATGACGCCGCCAAGCGCCGTCTGGTGCAGGCGTTCTCCAGCGACCTGATCCGTTTTTACTACGGCGGCGACATGATCGGCAACGAGATCGGCGCCGCTGCCAAGAACGTGGTGGGCATCGCCGCCGGTTTTCTGGACGGCTTCGAGATGAGCAGCCTCAAGGGCGCCCTGATGAGCCGCGGCACCCGGGAGGTGGCACGGCTCATCAAGGCCATGGGCGGCAGCGAGCTGTCGGCCTACGGCCTGTGCCATCTGGGGGACTATGAGGCCACCGTGTTCTCTCCGTACAGCCACAACCGGCAGTTCGGCGAGTCCTTCGTCCGTGGGCAGGACTACCACCAGCTGGCGGAGGGCTACTACACCGTGAAGGCCCTGATGCTGCTGGGGCAGCGGTACGGCGTGGAGCTGCCCATCTGCAAGGCGGTTCACGACATCCTCTATGAGCACGCCGTGCCCAAGGCGGTGCTGTCCGGCCTGCTGCGCCGCGGCCTGACGGAGGAATTCTACGACTGACGGAAAATTTGAATAAAAAGGTCTCTGCCTGGTCACAATGCAGGCAGAGACTTTTTTATCACGGCGTGCCGCAGGCCGGAAACTGCGGCGGTGGGTGCATCCCACCCGAAAGGCGCGTATGAGCAGATTCGACAGGTCCAAACTCAAGGCCATGTTCGGCGGCAAGGGCTTCTACATAGCCCTTGCGGTCTGCCTGCTGGCAGCCGGAGCCATCGGCTATCTCACCCTCTTTGCTTCCACGACCCCCGTCATGGACCCCGCCCCCGTCATCGAGGTCAAGCCCTCTCCCGTCACCCCCGCGCCCACCGAGCCGGTGATCCGCACGGAGCCTATCGAGGTACCGGTGCAGCAGCCGGAGACAGTGATCGAGGAGCCGGTGGAGCTGCTGCCGCAGGTGATCTCCCCGCTGGACGGCACCACCGTCACCGTGTTCAGCATGACGGAGCTGCTGTATGACCAGACCATGGCGGACTGGCGCACCCACAACGGCATCGACGTACAGGCCGACGAGGGCGCGGCGGTAAAGACCGCGGCGGACGGCACGGTGCTCTCCGTCACCAATGACGAGCTGATGGGCACCACCGTGGTCATCCAGCACAGCGGCGGCTACACCACCCAGTACAGCAGCCTGCAATCGGAGGTGCCGGTGGCAGAGGGCCAGACCGTCAGCGCCGGCGACGTCATCGGCTGCGTCGGCTCCACCAGCGCGGCGGAGAGCGAGATGGGCCCCCACCTCCACTTCTCCGTCAGTCAGGACGGCAGCGTCATCGACCCCCACGCCTATATCGAGGACTGAGCCGCAAACAGGGAGCGCGTCCCGCTGGGACGCGCTCCCTGTTTGTGCATTTGCTCACCCGTTCAGCGTTGTCACAGTCCCCAGAAACAGGGGCAGATTGGCGTGGGTGTCCACGATGAGGTACACGAACGGCCGGTCCAGCACCACGCGGTGGACCTGCGGCATATCGGCGCTGGCGGTGTCTGTGACGACGGCGGTGACGGCGGCGGCCCTGGTGCCGTTTTCGTCCAGACTCAGATATGTCTTATGCACCACCGTGCTGATGTGCAGCTGGTCGTTGGGTGCGCCGCCCATGGCTCGCAGATCGGCGCGGGCCACATCGAAGGCGTCGGTGACGCCCATGGCCTCCAACGCATCGTTCAGCAGCAGCGAGGAGGATGCCGTGAAGCGGGGGATGGCAGCCTCCACCGTGCCGTACTCGTGGCTGTTCATCAGATTGTGGAGCTTGCCGCCGGTGAGACCGGCGACGTAGTCCTCCAGCGAAACGCCCTCCTGGGGCAGCAGCCCCACAAAGGCATAGCGCCCGCCGTCGTAGTATTTCATAAAGCCGGTGGTATTATCGTCAGACAGGAAGATGCTCTCCCGGGACCACAGCAGGTCCGCCGTCTGGCGGCTGCCGTCGGCGGCGGTAAAGTCCGCGCCCTCCTGAATGTCCGACTTCTCATAGGGCTCCTGCCACTTGGCGTCAAAGCACACGGCGTTCACCAGATACAGCATGGCCAGCGGGCTGGGCAACTCCTCCAGCAGCTTGTCGATCATACCGTCTGTCTTGTCGTCCACCCAGCGGTTCAGATCCGTCACCAGCGACTCGTCAAAGGCGGAGCGGTACGCCTCCGCGTCGTAGTAGCTGACGCAGGACTCCAGAAAGCTGTCGTCCATGCGGAAGATGTCCCGCACCCACAGGGAGTTGGCCAGCGACAGCCTGCACTTCTTGGTGTTCTCCGGCAGGCTCATGCGGTAGGTATAGAGGTAGTCGTTGAGGGTATCCCGATCCATGCCCATGGCCTTCTCCATCTGGGACAGTGTGGCGCCGGCAGCGCCGTTGGCGGTCATGCCCAGCGCGTACAGCAGGGATACCGGGGAGAGCAGCACGCCCTCCTCCTTCGTTGTCTGCCGCAGCAGGGCGGCGGCAAAGTCCATGACAGCCGTGCTGTCGTCGGTCAGGTCGATGTGCGTATCGATGGTGCGGGCGGTCACGCCCTCCGTCAGGCTCTGTGCCGTCAGCTTACTGCCGCAGCCAAACAGCGGCAGCGCCATGCACGCAGCCAGCACCAGCGCCGCGATGCGTTTTCCCATGGGATCAGCTCCTTTCTGCTTGCTCTACTCCTTAGACGCAGGCGAGGGGCAAAAGGTTTCCCTCTCTGTGAAAAAAAGCGGGTACACGCGGGCGGAAGCCCCTCCGTCCGTATGTACCCGCCTCGCCTTACTGCGTCAGACGCTCCAGCGCGCAGTGGGCGGCGGCCTGCTCGGCCTCCTTCTTGCTGCGCCCCTCGCCGGTACCGGCCACCTGTCCGTTGAGCAGGACGCGGAAAGCGAACACCCGCGCATGGTCCGGGCCGGAGGCCCCCACCATCTCGTAGCGCAGGGTCTGATCCGGCTTACGCTGCACCAGCTCCTGCAGCTCCGTCTTATAGTCCCGGCGGCGCTCCTCCACCTGCTCCTCCTGCTCCTTGTCCAGCAGCACGCGGTGGATCAGGTCGCGGGCGGCGTCCATACCGCCATCCAGATAGACGGCGGCAAACACCGACTCCGTGGCGTCCGCCAGAATGGACGGACGGCGGCGGCCGCCGCCCAGCTCCTCGCCCCGGCCCAGCCGCAGGTACTCGCCAAGGCCCAGATACTGGGCCACCTCGTGCAGGCTCTCCTCGCACACCAGCGCGGCGCGGATGCGGGTCAGGTCGCCCTCCGGCATATCGGGATGCTTGGTGTACAGGTACTCCGCCGTCACGAAGCCCAGCACCGCGTCGCCCAGAAACTCCAGACGCTCGTTGCTGCTGATGCCCGCGCCCCGATGCTCGTTGGCGTAGGAGCTGTGGTACAGCGCGTTTTCCAGCAGCTCCGGGCGGTGAAAGACGTAGCCCAGCTTCGTCTCCAAGGTATGCATATATGCTCCCCCTTCCTAAAAAGACGACCCCGCGCAGGCGGGGCCGTGTCTCGTTTCCTCTATGTCAGATCAACCGAGCTTACCGTTGAGGTAGCGGACGCAGTCGCCAACGGTCTTCAGCGCCGTCAGATCCTCCTCATCGATCTCGCCGATGTCGAACTCCTCCTCCATGGCCATGACCAATTCGACCAGATCCACGGAATCGGCACCCAGATCGTCCACGAAAGAACTCTCCATGCTGATCTCATCGGTGTCGATGGCAAACTGCTCGGCGATGAGGTCCTGCATTGTTTTGAAGATCTCCTCCATTGTCACAGGGTATTCCTCCTTCTTTTTTTCTTCGAATAGAATACGGCAATCGTACCGGACTGTCAATACCTTTTTCCCTTTTTTATTCAGACACCGTCTGCATCTTGTCTATGTTCTGCTGGATCGCCTCTACGATGCCGCTCTCCGCCACCTGGATGGCCTGTCCCACGGCGTTCTCGATGGCCTCGGCGTTGGAGGCGCCGTGGGCCTTGATCACCGGCTTGGAGATGCCGATAAACGCCGTGCCGCCCACCTTATTGGGATCCAGACGGGCCTTGAAGGCGTTGAGCCCCGGCATCACCAGCAGCGCCGCGATCTTCGTCAGCAGGTTCTTCCTGAACATCTCCTTCAGCGCGGAGCCGGCAAAGGAGCCGACGCCTTCAATGCTCTTGAGCATGATGTTGCCGGAGAAGCCGTCGGTCACGATGACGTCGCAGCCGCCCTTGATGGCCTCCTTGGCCTCGATGTTGCCGATAAAGTGCAGCTCGCCCCGCTCTCCCGCCTGCCGCAGCAGCGCCAGCGTCGCCCTCTGGAGCTCGGTGCCCTTGCCGTCCTCGGTGCCGATGTTCAGCAGCCCCACACGGGGCCGCGCCACACCCAGCACCCGCTGGGCGTAGAAGCTGCCCAGATAGGCAAACTGCACCAGATACTCCGGCGTGCACTCGGCGTTGGCGCCGCAGTCGATAAGAACGGCGCTGCCGGTGGTGGTGGGGATCACCGGCGCCATGGCGGCGCGGCGAATGCCGTGGATGCGCTTGGTGATGAGGGTCGCGCCGGTCAGCAGCGCGCCGGTGGAGCCGGCGGACACCATGGCGTCGCCGCCGCCGTTTTTCAGCAGCGTCAGTCCCACGCCCATGGACGTGTCCTTCTTCCGGCGGAACACCGTGGCCGGATCGTCGCACATCTCCACCGTCTCCGCGGCGGGGATGACGGCCACGCCGTCCGGCAGCTCCGAAAAGCCGCAGGTGCGGGCCGCCTCCCGAATGGCGCTTTCATCGCCGGTGAGCACGATGTCCGTGCCGAACCGCTTCTGCGCCTGCAAGGCGCCCTTCACGATCTCCAGCGGGGCGTTGTCGCCGCCCATGGCGTCAATAATGATCTTCATTTCCGCAGTACCTCCTGCTCGATGGTGCTCAGGATCTCCAACGACCGCTGGCTCAGCTCCGCGTTTTTGTTGCGCTTGCCCTTCACCCGATGGTCCAGCGGCGGGATGATGCCGAAGTTGATGTTCATGGGCTGGAAATCGCCCACAGAGCCGTTGCTGACGTACAGCCCCAGCGCGCCGATGGCCGTCTCCGCCGGAAAATCCACCGGCGGCAGGCCGTTCAGGCGGCGTGCCAGCTCCACGCCGGCCAGAAACCCGCTGGCGCAGGACTCCACATAGCCCTCCACGCCGGTCATCTGACCGGCAAAGACGATGCGTTCCTCCGCCTTCAGCCGGTAGTATCGGTCCAGCAGGCGGGGGGAATCCAGATAGGTGTTGCGGTGCATCACACCGTACCGCAGGAACTGGGCGTCGTGCAGGGCGGGGATCATGGTGAACACCCGCCGCTGCTCCGGCCACTTCAGATGGGTCTGGAAGCCCACCAGATTGTAGATGCTGCCGTCGGCATTGTCGCGGCGCAGCTGCACCACGGCATACGGCTCCTTCCCGGTCTTGGGGTCGATGAGCCCCCGGGGCTTCAGCGGCCCGAACCGCAGGGTATCCTCGCCCCGCCGTGCCATGACCTCCACGGGCATACAGCCCTCGAATACGTTTTTATCCTCGAAGCCGTGGACCTCCGCCTCCTGAGCGGCGGTCAGCGCCTGCCAGAAGGCCAGATACTCCTCCTTGGTCATGGGGCAGTTGATGTAGTCCGGCGTTCCCTTGTCGTAGCGGCTGGCGAAATAGGCGCTGTCCATGTCCACGCTGTCGTAGGCCACCAGCGGCGCCGCCGCGTCAAAGAAATGCAGGGTGGTGCCGCCGCCCAGCTTTTCAGCGATGGCGTCCGCCAGCGGGTCGGAGGTCAGGGGGCCGGAGGCGATGACCACATCCCCTTCAGGGATGGCCGTGACCTCTCCGGACACCACCGTGATGTTGGGATGGCTGCACACCGCCTCCGTGACCATGCGGGCAAAGCCGTCGCGGTCCACGGCCAGCGCGCCGCCGGCGGGCACCGCCGTGGCGTCGGCGCACCGCAGGATCAGGCTGTCCAGCCGCCGCAGCTCCTCCTTCAGCAGGCCCACGGCGTTTTCCAGCCCCGCGCCCCGCAGGGAGTTGGAGCAGCAAAGCTCCGCAAAATAATCGGTCACATGGGCGGGGGTCTTTTTCTCCGGCTTCATCTCCCGCAGCGTCACAGCCACGCCCCGCTGGGCCAGCTGCCACGCGCACTCGGAGCCGGCCAATCCCGCGCCGATGACGGTCGCATGGTTCATGTCTCACTCCGCTTTCTCCGCGGCCTTCTTCGTGGTCCTTTTGGCGGCGGTGGTCTTGGTGGTCTTGGTGGTCTTGGTGGTCTTGGCGGCGGGCTTTTCCGCCGCCTTGGCCGTGGCCGTCTTCGCTGTCGTTTTCTTGGCGGCGGCGGTCTTCGCTGCGGTCTTCTTAGCCGCGGTCTTGGCGGCCTTCTCCTCCGCCGGCTGATCCTCGGCGGCGGCCTCCGCCCCCTCGGCGGTCTTGCGGCGGCGATAGCCCCGCTTGTCCTCCGGCAGGAAGTTGCTGCACGCAGGGTTGGCGCAGAAGGGCTTGTTGAAGCCGCGTCCCGCCTTCTTGAACATGGTCTGGCCGCACACGGGGCAGTCGTCCTTCACCGGCACATCCCACGTCATGAAGTCACAGGCGGGGAACTTGTCGCAGCCGTAGTAGGTATAGCCGTTGCGGCTGGTCTTTTTCAGGATGCGCCCGCCGCACTTGGGGCAGCGGCCCGGCATCTCCACCACCAGCGGCTTGGTGAACCTGCACTCCGGATACCCCGGACAGGCCAGAAACCGGCCGAACCGGCCGGACTTGATGACCATGTTGCGGCCGCACAGGTCGCACTTCTCCTCCGTCACCTCGTCCGGCACCTTCAGGTACACGCCGTCCATGTCCTGCTCCACCTGCTCCAGATTCTGATGGAACGGCACGTAAAACTGGCGGATCAGGTCCTTCCACCGGACCTCACCGGCCTCCACATCGTCCAGCTTCTTCTCCATACGGGCGGTGAACTTCACGTCCACGATGTCGGGGAAGCGCTGGCACATCAGGTCGTTGACCACCTGTCCCAGCGGTGTGATACGCAGGTACTTGCCCTCCTTGATGACATACTCGCGGTCCAGAATGGTGGACACGGTGGGGGCATAGGTGGAGGGACGGCCGATGCCGTTCTCCTCCATGGTGCGGATGAGGGTGGCGTCGGTATAGCGGGCCGGCGGCTGGGTGAAATGCTGCGCGGGGGCAAAGCTCTCCAGCGTCACCTGCTCGCCCTCGGTCAGCTCCGGCAGGGGGGATTCCTTTTCCTCCTTGTCATCGTCGCGGCTCTCCTCGTATACGGCGGTGTAACCGGCAAATTTCAGGTTGCTGGCGGAGCAGCGGAAGCTGTGAGCGCCTGCGCCGATCTCCACGCTGACGCTGTCATAGACGGCGTTTGCCATCTGGCTGGCCAGAAAACGGCTCCAGATCAGGCGGTACAGCCGGTACTGCTCGCCGGTGAGGTCGCCCTTCACCTGCTCCGGCGTCAGGGCCGGATCGGAAGGCCGGATGGCCTCGTGGGCGTCCTGCGCGCCGGCCTTCGTCTTGTAAAAGCGGGTGGACGCGGGATAGTAGCTCTTGCCGTAGCGGGAGCAGATCACGTCCTTCGCCTGCGCCTGCGCCTCGGCGGAGATCCGCAGCGAGTCGGTACGCATATAGGTGATGAGGCCCACGGTGCCCTCGCCGGTGATATCCACGCCCTCATACAGCTGCTGGGCGATGGCCATGGTGCGGCGGGGGGTCATATTCAGCTTGCGGGACGCCTCCTGCTGTAAAGTAGAGGTGGTGAACGGCGGCGCGGGGGAGCGCTGCTTGTCCGCCCGCTTCACGGATTTCACCGCAAAGGGCAGCCCCTGCAGCTCGTCCATGACGGCTTGGGTGTCCGTCTGGCTGGACGGCTCGTACTTCTTGCCGTCCCGCCCGTAATAGTGGGCGGTAAACACGGCGCCCGCGCGGTTCTTCAGGCTGGCGTCCAACGTCCAGTATTCCTGCGGCACGAACTCCGCGATCTCCTTCTCCCTCTCGGCCACCAGACGCATGGCCACGGACTGGACGCGGCCTGCCGACAGGCCGCGCCGGATCTTCTTCCACAGCAGCGGCGACAGCTGATAGCCCACGATGCGATCCAGCACGCGGCGGGCCTGCTGGGCGTCCACCAGATCCTGATCAATGTCGCGGGGATGCTGAATGCTGTCTGTCACCACCTTCTTGGTGATCTCGTTGAACGTCACCCGCCGCGCCTTCTCGTCCGGCAGGTCCAGCAGATGCTTCAGATGCCAGCTGATGGCCTCTCCCTCGCGGTCCGGGTCGGTGGCGAGATAGACGGTCTGGCTGCTCTTGGCCGCCGCCTTCAGGTCCTTGATGATGTCCTCTTTGCCCTTGATGGGCTTATAGTTGGGGGTAAAGTCCCCGTCCACGTCCACGCCCAGCGTGCTCTTGGGCAGATCACGCAGGTGGCCCATGCTGGCCTTCACCTGATAATCGGGGCCCAGATATTTGCCGATGGTCTTGGCCTTGGCCGGAGACTCCACGATCACCAGATTTTTCGTCTTTGCCATATACTTCGTTATTCCTCCCTAAGCTCCACTGTCCGCAGGAAGCTTCCCGCTCCCTGCCGGCAGACATATCCGTCGATCTCCAGCATGGTCAGCGCCGACAGCACCCGCCGCACCGGCAGCTCCGTCAGCACCGCCGCCTCGTCGGCCAGCAGCGGCCGGTCTGCCGGCAGCACCCGCAGGATGCGCTTTTGATCGTCTGTCAGCGCCCCGCCGTCCTTTGCCAGCTTCAGCACCGGCCGCGCCGGTGCTTTTTCGGTCCTCTCCGGTTTTTCCACCGGCTTCTCCGGCGGCGTCTCCTCCGCCGCGCCCTTCGGCTTTTCCGGCATGGCTGCCCGCACGGGCCGCAGCTTCTGGGGAAACTGCGCCTGATACGTCCCCAGCACGTCCCACGCCTCCAGCGCCGCACCGGCGCCGTCGCGGAGCAGCTGATTACAGCCGCGGCTGGTCCACGCATTGATGGGGCCCGGGACGGCAAACACGTCCCGTCCCTGCTCCAGCGCATGGTTGGCAGTGATGAGCGCGCCGCTTCTCTCCGGCGCTTCCACCACGACCACCGCAAGGCTCAGTCCGCTGAGGATGCGGTTTCGCACGGGAAAGTGCCGGCCCAGCGCCTCGGTGCCCGGCGGATACTCCGACAGCAGCACGCCGGTGGCGGCAATGTCCTCATACAAGCGCCGGTTTTCCGGCGGGTAGACTACGTCCACGCCGCCGCCCAGCACCGCTGCGGTAAAGCCGCCGCCCCGCAAAGCGCCCTCCAGCGCCGCGCTGTCGATGCCGCGGGCGAGGCCGGATGCCACCAGCCCGCCCTGACGGGCCATCTCGTACCCCAGCTGGGACGCCGCGCCGGTGCCGTAGGGGGTGCATTTCCGCGTACCCACCACCGCCACGGCAGCCTCCTCGTCAAAAAGCGGCATAGCTCCCTTGCCGTACAGCAGCACCGGCGGGTCATAGGTGTCCCGCAGGCGTGCGGGATAGGCCGCATCGTCCATCGTGACGATGAACTGGCCGTCTCCGGCACAGTCCGCCAGCACCCGCTCGGCGCGGTCCAGTGATTTGTCCGCCAGCGCCTCAGCCTGCTGCCTCGTGACGCCCTCCACCAGACACAGCTCGTCCGGCTGGGCATAGTATACGTCCTCCGGTGAGGAAAAATGCTCCAACAGCAGCAGCTTCGTCCGATTGCTCAGCGCAGGAGCCGTGGTCAGCCACAGCCAGTATTTCAGCGCCGCCATATCCCCTCATCTCCCCTTTTTCAGCGATAGGCCTCCCACAGCAGGATCGCCGCCGCAACGGCGGCGTTCAGCGACTCGCACCGCTCCCGCATGGGGATACGCACCGTCCGGTCGCACAGGGCCAGCACCTGCTCCGTCAGGCCGCGCCCCTCGCTGCCGATGGCCATGGCGCAGCGCCGCAGGTCCAGCGCCCGCACGTCCTCCGTGTCGTCCCGCAGGGCCGCGCCGTACAGCGGCAGCCCCGCCGCGTCCAGCCGCGAGCGCAGCGCCGCCGCGTCCGAGCACCACACCGGCAGCCGGAACGCCGCGCCCATGGACGAGCGCAGCGTCTTGACGCTGAATGGGTCGGCGCAGCCGGCCAGCAGCACCACGCCGTCACAACCGAAGGCATCCGCCGTCCGCAGCACCGTTCCCACGTTGCCCGGGTCCTGTACGCCGTCCAGCACCACATAGCGGCTGCCGTCCAGCGCCGGCGGCAGGGCGGTGTCCGGCATCCGGCACACCGCCAGCATCCCCTGGGGCGACCGCATCGGCGAGATAGAGCCCATCACGTCCGGCGGCACGGTGACGCACCGCACCTCCGCTCCCAGACCCTCCGGCGGCGTTACGCCGTCGCTGACGGCCACGCTCACCACCTGCGCCCCGTGGCGCAGCGCCTCCTCCACCAGCTTGGGACTGTCGCAGAGGAACTGCCTCTGCTCCCGCCGGTAGGCGGCGCTGTCCAAGCGGCGTATATGCTCCAGCAGCGGATTTCTTCGACTGGTGATGCGCTCCATACGCTCCTCCCGCCTCCTGCTCTCGAATATTCTTTATAATATAGGTGTGTTTTGCCGTTGTCAACATAAAATAAGGGAACGCCTTCCGGCATTCCCTTATTTTTATGGTTTTTTCACTGGGCACAGTGGCCCTTTCGCCGGATCATGTCCACGATCTCCGTCACGCATTGGCGGCAAACAGCGTCCTCCGGCGCCTCCGCCATGACCCGCAGCACCGGCTCCGTGCCGGACTCCCGTACCAGAATGCGGCCCGTATCGCCCAGCCGCGCCGCCGCCGCGTCCACGGCCGCCTGCACATCGGGGTCCTCCCGCGCCGTCTTCTTATCGCGGACGCGGACGTTCTCCAGCACCTGCGGATAAATGGTCAGGCCCTCCAGCAGCTTGCTCATGGGCTTCTTCTGCTCCAGCATGACCTCCATCAGCTTCAGGCTGGTCAGCACGCCGTCGCCGGTAGAGGCGTACTTGGAAAAAATGATGTGCCCCGACTGCTCGCCGCCCAGGGCGCAGCCGTTCTTGGCCATGTACTCATACACATACTTGTCGCCCACGGCGGTCTTGGCGTAGGCGATGCCCTCCCGATCAAAGGCGCGGTACAGCCCGAAATTGGACATGATGGTGGTCACCACCGTGTTGCCGGACAGTTCTCCCTCCTGCTTGAGGTGCTTCCCGCAGACGTAGAGGATGTGGTCGCCGGTGATGACGGTCCCCCGTTCGTCCACGGCAAGGCACCGGTCGGCGTCGCCGTCGTAGGCAAAGCCGATGTCCAGCCCGTTGTCCACCACGAACTGCCGCAGCGCCTCGATATGGGTGGAGCCCACGCCGCGGTTGATGTTGAAGCCGTCCGGCTCGTCGCCCATCACATAGGTTCTGGCGCCCAGCGCGTCAAAAACGCTTTTGGCAATGGTCCACGCGCTGCCGTTGGCGCAGTCCAGTCCCACCTTCATCCCCTTGAAGGAGTACAGCCCCAGTGAGATGAGGTAGCCCACATACCGGTTCCGCCCCGCCACATAGTCCACCGTGCGGCCAATGTGGTCCCGGTGGGCCAGCGGGATCTGCCGCCACGCCTGCCCGAACGCCTCCAGCCGTCCGTCCAGATAGTCCTCAATGAGGGTGATGGTGCCCTCGTCCATCTTTTCGCCGCTGCCGGACAGCAGCTTGATGCCGTTGTCATAGTAGGGGTTGTGGCTGGCGGAGATCATGATGCCGCAGTCGAACCCGTCCGTCCGCGCCACATAGGACACGGAGGGCGTGGTGGTGACGTGCAGCAGATAGGCGTCGGCGCCGGAGGCCACCAGGCCGGAGGCCAGCGCGTACTCAAACATATAGCTGCTGCGGCGGGTGTCCTTGCCGATGACCACCCGCACCGGCGTCTCGTCGCCGCTGCGGCGCTTCACCTCGCCGTAGTACCACCCCAGAAAGCGCCCCACCTGATAGGCGTGGTCCGCCGTCAGATCCACATTGGCTTCTCCGCGGAAGCCGTCCGTCCCGAAATATCTGCCCATACTCAGTCCTCCCGCTGCGCGGCGATGTCGCCGCCGCGCTTATAGATGCTGTCCGCCGGCACCGTGCCCCGCACGGAGGACAGCGGATATACGCGGCTGTTCCGGCCCACCACCGTGCCCGGGTTCAGCACGCTGTTGCAGCCGATCTCCACATGGTCGCCCAGCATGGCGCCCACCTTCTTGCGCCCCGTCTCCGCCTGCTGCGTGCCGTCGCGGACCACCACCGGCGTCTTGTCAGACTTGACGTTGGACGTGATGGACCCCGCCCCCATGTGGGCCTTGTAGCCCAGGATGCTGTCGCCCACATAGTTGTAGTGGGGCGTCTGCACGTTGTCGAACAGGATGACGTTCTTCAGCTCCACGGAGTTGCCCACCACGCAGTGGTCGCCCACCAATGCGCTGCCGCGGATGAACGCGCCGTGGCGCACCTCCGTACCGGCTCCGATAATGCAGGGCGCTCCCAGATAGGCGGTGGGCGCCACCGTTGCCGTCTTATGTACCCACACCTCCGGCGCCGTCTCCGTAAACTCCTCGCCCAGCCCGGGCCCCAGCTGCCGGATCAGCTCGCCGATACCGGCCAGCGCCTCCCACGGATAGGTAAAGCCCGCCAGATAGCTGCCTGCGCGGGTGTGTGTCAGATCAAATAATTCCTCCATCGTATACATGGTATCTCCTCCATTCTCTGTACCTATGGTACGCACCGGCGGCACAGATAGAAGTATTATACGATACCTTTGCCTGCTCTGGCAAGTCCCTCCCGCCGAAAAACCGGCGGCGCAGAAAAGCAGACAGTCCCGTCAGGGACTGCCTGCTCCGGCTCTTTACTTGTCCAGCGGCTTCATGGTGGGGAACAGAATGACATCGCGGATGGAATCGGTGCCGCACAGCATCATGGCGCACCGGTCGATGCCGAAGCCAAGACCGCCGGTGGGCGGCATACCGTACTCCAGCGCCATGACGAAGTCCTCGTCCATCATATCGGCCTCCTCATCGCCGTTGGCCCGCTTCTCCGCCTGGGCCTTGAAGCGCTCATACTGGTCGATGGGATCGTTCAGCTCGCTGAAGGCGTTGCCCATTTCGCAGCCGCAGATGAACATCTCATACCGCTCCGTCAGCTCAGGCTGCTGGGGGCTGCGCTTGGCCAGCGGGCTGACCTCCACGGGGTACATGGTGATGAAGGTGGGCTGCACCAGCGTCTCCTCCACCTTCTGGTCGAAGGTCTCATACAGGGCGTTGCCCCAGGTATGAGCCACGCCGTCCATGTCCACGCCCACGCTTCTGGCCAGCTCCACGCCCTTGTCGGCGTCGCCGATGCAGGCCATGAAGTCCGCGCCGGTGACGTTTTTCACGGCGTCCGCCATGGTCACCCGCCGCCAGCTGGGTGTCAGGTCAATATCGTGACCCAGCCACTGAACATGGTAGGTACCCAAAATTTCCTTGGCTGCGCCGGAGAGGATGCCCTCCAGAATGTCCATCATGCCGTCCAGATTGGTGAAGGCCTGATACAGCTCGCAGGTGGTGAACTCCGGATTGTGCTTGGTATCCATGCCCTCGTTGCGGAAGATGCGGCCCACCTCATACACCCGCTCCATACCGCCCACGATCAGGCGCTTCAGATGCAGCTCCGTGGCGATTCGCATATACATATCGATGTCCTGCGCGTTGTGGTGGGTAATGAACGGACGGGCGTTGGCGCCGCCGGCGATGGGGCTGAGGACCGGCGTCTCCACCTCCATAAAGCCCAGACCGTCCAGATAGCGGCGCAGATAGGCCACGAATCTGCTGCGGATCTCGAAATTCCGCTTGCTCTCCGGATTCATGATAAGATCCACATACCGCTGGCGGTAACGGATCTCCTTGTCGGTCAGACCGTGGAACTTCTCCGGCAGGGGCCGCAGGGACTTGCTCAGCAGCGTGATCTCCCGTGCGCGGACGGACATCTCGCCCCGCTGGGTGCGGAACACCTCGCCCTTGACGCCCACGATGTCGCCGATGTCGTATTTCTTGAAGCGGTTATAGTTGTCCTCATCCATCTCGTCCTTGCGGGCGTAGATCTGGATGCGGCCCGTTTTATCCTGCAAGTCACAGAAGGACACCTTGCCCATGCCGCGCTTGCTCATAAGGCGGCCGGCCACGGACACCGCGCTGCCCTCCATGGCGTCGAAGTTGTCCTTGATGTCCTGCGTATGGTGCGTCACATCAAATTTCGTAATCTGGAAGGGGTCGCGGCCCTCATCCTGCAGGGCCTTGAGCTTCTCACGGCGGATACGCAGCAGCTCGCCGAGATCCTGCTGCTGGGTTTCGTTGCGGTTGGTTTCGTCTGCCATTTTTGCAGCCCTCCTTTGTATATTGCCAATGCCGGGCGCCATGCGCCCCGCACTCAGCGTTCGATCTTCTCGATCCGGTAGCGGATCACGCCGCGAGGCGCATCCACGGCTACCTCGTCGCCGGCCTTGTGGCCCATCAGCGCCTTGCCGAAGGGGGAATCCTCACTGACGGCGCGAGCCATCACGTCCGCCTCCTGCGAGCCGACGATGCGGTACGCCGGCATCTGCTTGCCGCTGCCCATCTCCGTCACGGTGACAACGCTGCCGATAGAGATCTTGTCGGAGTCCTCGCTCTCGTCCACGATCACCGCGTGCAGCAGGATATCCTCCAGCTCTGCGATGCGGGAATACAGCTTGCCCTGCTCGTTTTTCGCCTCGTCGTACTCGCTGTTCTCGCTGAGGTCGCCGAAGCCGCGGGCCTCCTTGATCAGCTCCGCCACCTCATCGGCGCGGGTGGTCTTGCTGTAATCCAGTTCCTTTTTCAGCTCGTCATAGCGAGCCTGACTCATTTTGAATTCTTTCGCCATGCTGCACATTCCTTTCTATTGGTAAGATGCCTCCAAACAGGCAAAATACGCACAATATATCACGTTGCATTATAGTAAGTTTGCGTCCGCCTGTCAAGCGCGGTTCCTCACGGAAGCCACATGAATTTCCGATGGCTCCCATCGCCCTGCCGCCAGCAGCGCCGCCAGCAGCTCCTCCGTCACAGGCCATGGGGTCAGCCCTTCCGTCTCGTAGACTACCTGCTGCCGCGCCGCGCAGTCCGGCCCCAGATACACCGCTGCGCCGCCCTCTCCCGCCGCCGCACCGCAGTACACCGTCAGCGCCGGCGTTCGCCCGCCGCTGCCCGCCGCCAGGCCGTACTGCGCCAGCAGCCATTGGGCCAGTCCCGCCTGCTCCGGCGGCTCCAGCACGATGTACCGCGCCTGCCGCGCCAGCACCGCTGCCGCTCGCCGCGCCGCCGCGCCGTCCCCGCCGGTACACAGCCGCACCGTGCCGTCCTGCATCCCCGCCGGAGCTACCTGCGCCAGCAGCTCCTCCAGCTTGGCAAGGCGCAGCGGCCCCACCGCCGGAGGTTGGATGCCGTACCGCGCCGCCGTCTCCCGCCATGTCTCCTCCTGAAACACCGCCGTTTTCACGGCCCATTGCGCCATCCGCCGCAGCAGGCGGCGGACCCGCATCCCCCGCCGCCATTCCTCTCCCGCCGTCAGCACCCAGAACGGCACGCCGCCAATGATCTCCCGCGTCAGCTCCGTCCGCCGTCCCTGCCGGATATAGCCGTACATACGCCGCCTCCCACGCAAAAAAGCTCTGCATCATGGTATGATGCAGAGCTTTTTCGTATGTATGCCGCCTACCACGCCTTGACGTACCCGGGCAGGTAGTCCAGCGGATTCTGGTTCACGCCGTTGATCATCACCTCATAGTGCAGATGCGGGCCGGTGGAATTGCCGGTGGATCCGGTGATGCCCACCGTGTCTCCCTGCCCCACCATGTCGCCCACACTGACCTTCACGGAGGTCAGATGCGCGTACAGCGTGGTATAGCCGCCGCCGTGGTCCACCACCACATAGTTGCCGTAGCCGCTGCCGCCGTAGGAGCCGTACACCACCGTGCGGGCCAGAATGACCTTGCCCGCCTTGGTGGCCATGGCGGCGCTGGTGGTGCCCACGCCGCCGATGTCCACACCGCGGTGGTTGGTGCTGCCGATACCGCCCGGGGACACGCGGCCGCCCATGGGCGATGTAATGATCTTACTGGTGCTCACCGGCCAAATAAAGCCGCCGGGGCTGGGCGTCACATCGGAGGTCTCCAGCAGCTTCTTGATCTGTGCCTCGATCTCCTTGGCCTCCCGTTCCTCCGCCGCCGCCAGCTCCTCATAGCCCTTCTGGGTGGCGGCGTACTCGGCGATCAGCGCCGCGGCCTCGTTCACCTTCTGCTGCAGCTCGTCCTGCTGCTGGGCCAGCAGCTGCTCCTGCTCCTCCTTGGCGGCCTTCTCTGCCTTGATATTCTCGCGGGTCTGCCGGATGGCGTCGATGAGGTTCCGGTCGTACTCCGCCACCTCGTTGACAAATTCCAGCCGGTTCAGCAGGTCTGCGATGCTGGTGGCCTTGAACAGCACCGACAGATAGGACAGGCTGCCCCGCTCCTCCTCGCTACGCACCTGCTGGCAGAACAGGGCGTACTGCTCGGATTCCATCTCCTCGTACTCTGCGATCTGTTGGGCATACAGCTCGATCTGCTGCTGCGTGTCGTCGATCTCCTCCATCAGCAGCTGGTTCCGCTGATCCAGCAGGTTCTTGGTGCCCATCACATCCTCTTTCTTGGACTTGGCCTCGGCGATCTGCTTCTGCAGCTCTGCGATGCGCTCCTTCTTCTCCTGCTTTTTCCTCTCCAGCTCGTTCATTTCCTCCTGACGGCGCTGCTGCTCCTCGGCCTTTTTCTCCTCCTCGGCCAGCTCCTCCGCCGTCTTCTCCGCGTAGGCCCGCCGCACGGAGCCCACCGCAGCCAGCGACAGCACCAGCAGCAACGCCAGCGTGCCGCACAAAAAGCGCTTTCCTCTTCTCATGCTCGCTCCTCTCCCCATTTCTCAGACCCGCAGGAACCGCCGGATGGCCGTCAGGCTGCCGCCCACGCCCACCAGAATACCGGCGCACAGGAACACCAGCGCCACCGGCCGCCAGATCTGCCCGAAGGGTACCACCGTCAAAATCTGCAGGGTGTCGGAGGCCCCGATGCCCTGTGCCACGGCGGCGTACAGCAGCCACTGTAAGCCGAAGGCGATCACCGCGCTGAACAGGCCCAGCAGCAGTCCCTCGTACACGAAGGGCCAGCGGATGAATCCGTTGGTGGCGCCCACCATCTTCATGATGGCGATCTCGTCCCGCCGGTCAAAGGTGGTCAGCTTGATGGTATTGGAGATGATGAACACAGACACCAGCAGCAAAATGGCGATCAGCGCGACGCTGATGATGCTGGCCACGTTCCGCGCGGTGGTAAAGCCCTCGGCCACTGCCTGATCGGCCCGGGCCTTGGCGATGCCCTCCACCTGCTCCACTGCCTCCTTCGTCTCCATGATGCGGTCGGGATCCGTCACATGGATGATATACCGGTGCCGAAACACGTCGGACGGCAGATCGCCGTACAGGTCGTCCCCGTCATATTTCTCGATGTAGTTCTCCTTGGCCTCGTCCCGCGACATGAACGTACAGTCGGCCACGTTGTATACGCTCTCGATCCAGGGCTGCAGCTCCCGTGCCTCCTGCTCCGTCAGACTGTCGTCCACGAAGGCCAGTACTGCGTTCTCCTGCTGAAGATCCGCCAGATTGGCGTTGGCGTTGTATGCCACCAGCGTAAAGGTGCCCATAATAAGAAGACAGGCCACGGTGATGCCAACGGCGGCAAAGGACATGAACCCGTGGGAAAACATATTCCCCGCGCCCTCTCTGATGAAAAACCGGAAATCATGCTTCATGCCTTACACCTCATAGCTGCCCATGCCGTCGCCGATGACGCGGCCCTCGTTGAGCAGGATGATCCGCTTGTTGAAATGGTTCACCAGTCCCCGCTCGTGGGTGACCACGATGACGGTGGTGCCCAGCGCGTTGATGCGCTCCAGCAGCGTCATGATCTCCAGCGAGCGCGCGGGGTCCAGATTGCCCGTTGGCTCATCCGCCACGATGGTGCTGGGGTTGTTCACCAGCGCCCGGGCGATGGCCACGCGCTGCTGCTCGCCGCCGGACAGCTCATCGGGATAGCGGTTCTCCTTGTCCGCCAGTCCCACCAGCTCCAGCACATAGGGGATGCGGCTGCGTAGAGCGCGGGGCGCAGCGCCTACCGCCCGCATGGCCAGCGCCAGATTGTCGTACACCGTCTTGTTTCCGATCAGCCGGAAATCCTGAAAGATCACGCCGATGGTCCGGCGCATATAGGGGATCTGCCGCTCGGAGATGCGGCTCATGGAAAAGCCGTTGACCATCACGCGGCCTGCCGTGGGCACCACCTCGCCGGTCAGCAGCTTGATAATCGTGGACTTACCGGAGCCGGATGGCCCCACAAGGAACGCAAATTCTCCGTCATCCACGGTAAAGGACACGCCCTTGAGGGCGTGAGTCCCGTTGTCATACACCTTTTCTGCGTCTATCAAACGGATCATAGCTCTGCTCCTGTTCGTCATCATGCAACATCCTGCGGCCGTTTTCGACCAAACTTCATTATATATAAATGGTTACAAAATGGCAACAGGAAAGATATGAATATTTCCTTAATTTGCCCCGCCGCGCTTTGGGCGCCTCCCGCCGCCAAACGGTTCCCTTTTCCGGCAAAAAACGGAAAAGAAACGCGTTTCCGCGTCTCTTTCCCTGTGATATCAGTTGATGCTGTCGATATCCAGCGAGTAGCCCAGCACCTCTCCCACAGCGGTGATCTTCCCCCGCACGGTAATGGGATCGCCCGCAGCCAGCTCCATGACCCGGTTCGTCTGGTCCTCGCTCTTGATGTAGCACTGTACGCTGTCAAGGAGATAATCGTAATTGTCAGGATCCGCCTCCACGCAGATGTACTTGCCGCTGCTGTCGATGGTCCCCAGATACCCCTCTATCTCCACGTACTGCCCGTTGTAGGTCTTCTCGGCGCTCAGCGCGTTCTTCTTCAGGGCGTCAAACAGCTCCGTCACATCGTAGTGGGTATACGATACCGGCTCCTCCTGCTGCTTTCCCGCGCCGCTGCCCGCTTTGCCGCTGTCTCCGCCGGACGGTTGACCGCCCCCGCTCCTACCGGAGCCGCCGGCAATGGCCGCTACGACCACCACCAGCAGCACCCAGAACCACCACTTCTTGTAGACCGGCTTCTTGTTCTTACCTCCGCAGCTGGGGCAGGTCTTCGCATTCGCCGCCATCTCCGCTCCGCAGATATCGCAGGTCTTCATTTTTTCTGCCATATCAATTTCCTCCTCTCAGCTTTGATAGCACATTTGCTATCGTTTGGAATAAAGATAGCACATTTGCTATAAGCTGTCAAGCAAGGAGGTGCCATTCCATGATCCAGCGTATGATCGACGTTCGCATCGACCACGACGAATCCCAGCGGCAGCTGGCCGCCGCCATCGGATACCATCAGGTACAGATTGCCCGCTATGAGACGGGCCACAACACGCCCCCCATCGCCTATCTCGTCAAATTCTGTGAGCATTACCATGTCAGCGCAGACTATCTGCTGGGTCTTCCCCGCGGACTGGAGTGGCCCCGCGATGCGTGACCGCGGCGATCGGTGCGCCCGCTTCCGCTCCTATCCGTCAAAGCAGCGCCGTATGCAGCAAAAACAGCACCTGCCTCACGGCAGGTGCTGTTTTGGTATGAAAAGTGCGTTTTACGCGTCGATGCCGCGGCTGGTCAGGTACTTCTTGACCATCAGCGCTACCTTGAACGTGATGGCGTCATCGAACTCCCGCAGGTCCAGCCCCGTCAGCTTCTTGATCTTCTCCAGCCGGTACACCAACGTGTTGCGGTGGACGAACAGCTTCCGCGCCGTCTCCGACACGTTCAGGTTGTTCTCAAAGAACTTGTAGATGGTGAACAGTGTCTCCTGATCCAGCGCGTCGATGGGGTTCTTCTTGAAGACCTCCTGCAAAAACATTTCACACAGGGTGGTGGGCAGCTGATAGATCAGCCGTCCGATTCCCAGATTCTCATAGTTGATGACGTACCGCTCGGTGTCGAAGACCTTGCCCACCTCAATGGCGATCTGGGCCTCCTTATAGCTCTTGGCCAGATCCCGCAGGTGCATGGCCAGCGTGCCGATACCCACAAACACGCAGCTCTCGCCGTCAAGGCGCAGGGCCTCCTCGATGCGCTGGGCCACGGCCTCCAGATCCTTGGCGGTGGCGTTCTCGTCCATCTGGTGGATCAGCGCCACATCCTGCTCGCCGACGCTGATGACAAAATCGTTCTGCCGGTCGGGAAACAGCCCCTGGATCACATCCACCGGCACCGTTTCCAGCCGGTCATCCACGGGCCGGATGACAAACACGCCCCGGGCCGTCTCCGCCGCGACGTGCAGCTCCTTGGCCCGCATATAAATATCGCTGATGAGGATATTGTCGGAGATGATGTTTTTGATGAAGGAGCCCTTGTCGTGCTTCTCCTCGTAATAGCTCTTGGCGGCGTTCAGGGACACGGCGGCCATGGCGCACACCGTGCGGCTCATGCTGTCGTCCCCGCTGGCGAACACCGCATAATCAAAGTGGCTGCCCCAGCTGGGCAGCGCCTTGAAGGTCCTGCCCTCCAGTGTGATGCAGGCGCCCTCGGCGGCGGCGATGGGCTCCACATACTTGGTCCACTTCTTGCCGATCCCCGTCAGCTCGCTGCAGGCGATCACCGTGCCGTCCGCGTCAATGACGCCGATGGTGCGATCCGTCGTCTCCTTGAATTGCAGTACCACATTCTGAAAAATTCTTCCCGACATAACGACTTCCTCCTGCGAACCTCGCGTAGGTATTTTGTGCAATCTGTCAAGCCGATGCTCCTATTATATCGTCACTATGACGGTTTTGCAAGTATTTTTTTCTCTTTTCCACAAAAAATCTGTCGGCTTTTTTGTTGTTATGTCGAAAAAATCACAATCCCGCCGTTTTCCGCAGCGCCGACACCTCCGCCGCCGTCAAATCCCGAAACGCACCGGTCTCCAGCGACGGATCCAGCGTCAGCGGGCCCATGGCCAGCCGCTTCAGATACCGCACCGGTGCGCCGCGGAACGCCAGCATCCGCTTGACCTGATGGAACTTTCCCTCCTGCAGCGTCACGATGCACGCACCGCTGCCGCACAGCTCCAGTCCCGCCGGCAGGCATACCAGCCCATCATCCAGCGTCATGCCCTTGGCAAAGGCATCCGCATCCGCCGGTCCCAGCAGGCCGTCCACCTCCGCATAATACCGCTTGTCCACATGGTACTTCGGGCTGAGCAGCCGGTGGGCCAGCTCTCCATCGTCTGTCAGCAGCAGCAGTCCCTCCGTGTCCTTGTCCAGCCGTCCCACCGGCGACAGTCCCCGCCGCCGCAGCTCCGGCGGCAGCAGCTCCAGCACCGTCTTCTGGCGGTTGTCCTCTGTGGCGGACAGCACTCCCGCCGGCTTGTGCAGCATGATATAGGTGTGTTTTTGCAGCACCACCGCTTGCCCGCCCACGGTGACAGCCGCCGTCTCCGGATCGAGCTTTTCCTCGGCGGAGGACGCCGCCACGCCGTTGACGCGCACCTGCCCCTGCTTCACCAGCAGCTTGACCTCCCGCCGCGACCAGCGGCCCGTGGCGGCCAGCACCTTGTCCAGACGCTCCATCCGCGCCCTCCTCTTCATCGTTTCCTTGATTGTAGCATATTCCCGCTGAAATACAAATATAAATTGCAAGAGGTGATGCGCTTGTATGTGATTCATATGCGTTTTACACGCCGGAAGCTCCTGCTGACCGCCGCCGCGCTGGTGCTCGTCACCGGTATGGCTCTGCTGCTGGCCGGCTGCTTCCGCAGCAGCGCCCCCGATCAGGCAGTGACGCTTGCCGCCAACGAGCAGCGGCTGACCTATCTGCGGGAGTTGGGCTGGGAGGTGGTGCCGGAGCCGGTGGAAACGCTGGATCTCCAGCTGCCGGAGGACCTGAAGCCCCAGTGGGGCGACTATCTGAAGCTGCAAAAGCAGCAGGGCTTCCCCTTCGCCGACTGTGCCGGCCAGACCGTGCGCCGCTTTACCTACACCGTTACCAACTATCCGGAGATCCCGGAGGGGGTGCAGGTCAACCTGTTCCTCTGCGAGGACCGGCTGGTGGGCGGCGATATCATCGCCATCGGCGAAAACGGCTTTCAGTCCGCGCTGACCTTTCCCCAGTGACCACCTATCCGTAAAAGACCGCCGTCCACCCCGCATCCCCGCACGCAAAAAGAGAGACGCCTTACGGCGCCTCTCTTTTTATGATCGTTTGATCCGTTTCCCTCGGCAGGAAAATTACTCCTCGATGCCGATAACGACACCGGAGCCGACGGTACGGCCACCCTCACGGATAGCGAAACGCAGACCGTTCTCGATAGCGATGGGGGTGATCAGCTCCACGTTCATATCGACGTTATCGCCGGGCATGCACATCTCAACGCCCTCGGGCAGCGTGATGACGCCGGTCACGTCGGTGGTACGGAAGTAGAACTGGGGACGATAGTTGTTGAAGAAGGGGGTGTGGCGGCCGCCCTCGTCCTTGGTCAGAACGTAGACCTGGCCAACGAACTTGGTGTGGGGATGGATGGAGCCGGGCTTGGACAGAACCTGACCGCGCTCGATCTCGGTCTTGGCAACGCCGCGCAGCAGAGCGCCGATGTTATCACCAGCCTCAGCGTAGTCCAGCAGCTTGTGGAACATCTCGATACCGGTAACAGTGGTCTCGCGCTTCTCATCGGACAGACCGACGATCTCGACCTTCTCGTTCAGGTTCAGCTTACCACGCTCCACAC
>CAKTOK010000012.1 GCA_934589835.1 uncultured Oscillospiraceae bacterium
ATAGCTCAGTTGGTAGAGCAGCGGTCTCCAAAACCGCGTGTCGAGAGTTCGAGCCTTTCTGCCCCTGCCAAAAGAAGCCATGACACTCGTCATGGCTTCTTTTTTTGCGGCCCTCGGCGAATGACGAACGCCCCCTGCGCCATTGGCGGCGCAGAGGGCGTTTTCGCGGAGAGGGACAGATTGCGGCTCATCGCCGGCATTTGCGGCCAATCTCAATGCAGCCCCCGATGGCGGCAGCGACAAAGAGGGCAAGCCCGATCCACAGCGCCGGCTGCCACAGCGCGCTGGCGGCGATGACCAGCCAGCACAGGGCCAATACCAGCATCAGCCGCGACATAGCCCGACACAGCCTTTTCTCGTCATAGCGGGCCTTTTCCTCCGGTGAGGCGGTGTTGTAGCCCGCGATGAGGGACGTGCCCTTTCCACGGGAAAAAACGACGCTCAACACCAGAAATGAGGCGGCTACAAGAAGACGAATGACCAGCAGCATGAAAGCACCTCCCGTCAGGATCACTGGAACGCGGAATACCTTCTCTGATTATATCAGAAGATGCGGTGCGGCGCAAGAGGAGGCTATGCGGGCAAAAAAAGGAAGCGAACGCGGTGCGTTCGCTTCAAGTGAGGAGAAAAATGATGGAAAAAGTATTTCAAACGGGCGCGGCCCGCTGAAACCGGAGCAATAGCCGCAGGCGGCAGGAGCGTGCTTGCTGGCGCGCTTGTCCGGCGCCGGCTGCTCTTGCCGAACCGCAGCGGCTGCGCCGCGTCAAAGCACGGTACACAGCAGCCACGTCAGGCCGATGGCGGCAGCGCCAATGGCTCCCCAGAGCCACGGTGGGGCGAGACTGCGGCGGCGCGGCGCCTCTTGACAGCGGGCGTAGCTCTTGGCAATGCGGACGGCCTGATCCACCAGCTGCTGTGAGCTGACGCCGCCGCCATCGGTGCGGAGAATGAAGATTGCCTGTTCAAAAATCTGGGGGTCCGGAGAATCTACCACGATGACGCGGCGGGAAATGCCCTTGACCAAGTGTATGCCCTCCTTGCTGTCCTTGTATCGTACTGATAGTATGGACAGCGGCGCGGCAGGTTATACCTGTGTTTTGCCATTTTCTTCACCGCGGGGCCGATGCAGCACCAGCACGGCGCAGTCGTCAGACAGACCGCCGTGGTCGGCGGAGACGGTGAGGATACGGCGGGCCAGCTCATGGGGCGAACCGGCGTCCCAGCCGGCCAGCAGATCCTGCAGCCACTCGTCGCCGTCGCCGCCGGCAACGCCGTCGGACACCATGACGAACCAGCTCTCCGGCGGCAGCTGGAAGCGGATGGCCTCCGGCTGACCGGCGGCGCTCTCCAGACCGGCGGGCAGCACGCCGCCGGTGTATCGCGTCACCCGCCCGCCCTTTTTCAGATAGGACGGCGCGGCGCCGTATTTGTAGAGCGCGGCCCCGCCGTCGGCGCGGTCCAGCCGCAGCAGGTCGATGGTGGTGAAGCCCGCCCCCTCGCGGCACCGCAGCAGCAGCGCGGTATTCAACGTTTTCAGGGCGGGGAGCGGGTCCACGCCGGCCTGTAGAAACTGGCGGAGCAGGCGAACCGTCATGGCGGCCTCGCGGTGGGCCTCCTCGCCGCTGCCCATGCCATCGGACAGCAGCAGGTAGGAGACGCCGCCCACCGCAAAGGCGGCGGCCTGATCGCCGCAGAGCGTCTCGCCCTCCCGTGGCCGCAGGGCAGAGGCAATGCCGCAGGAGAAGTGGGTCTGGATGGCTGCGGAGACGGGTACGCCGGAGGACAGCACCTCCGACATCTGCGCGTACTGCTGACGCGCTACCTCATAGGCCTCCGCCAGCTGGAGCTGATGGGCGCGGCGCAGCAGGTACTGGCGCAGCTGACCGTTCAGCGCCTCCAGCAGCTGGGGGAAGTGCAGGCAGCGGCTGGAGAAGTGGAGGGGAAAATCCGCCGCGCAGGCATCGCCGCGGTGCAGCAGGTGGGGACAGGCGTCGTTGAAGGCGTTGTAGGTATCGTTATAGTGAGTCTGCCAGCAGTCCCGCTGGAGCAGGCAGCCGGCGCAGACCTGCTCGGCGGCGCGGTCAAAGAGCACAGCGGGGTTTTCCGGACGGGGCGGCGCGGCATCGGCGAAAAAGCTGTCGTACACGGCACGGAACGCGGCGGCGGCAGCGGCCTCGGCCGCTGGCGGCGGCTCCTGAGGCGCGGCGGGCGGCTGCTTCGCCAGGGACGGCAGCAGACGGTCCGGCAGCAGCAGAAACAGTCCCGCACCGGCGATATTCTGGAACAGCAGAGGCAGCGGGTCCGGCCCGTCCAGCAGCAGATAAACGCCGGAGGCCGCGAGGCAGAACAGCACCGGCGGCAACAAGCGGCGGCGAGGCACGGCAGCGGCTGCCGCGGCGGCGCAGAACGCCGCGGTCAGCAGGACCGTATGGCCGGCGTACAGATCCAGCATGAGACCGGTGACGGCGCCCATAGCAGCCGCCGCAGCGGGGGGCGCGGTGCGGGCAGCCGTCAACAGCACGGCAGCAGCCAGCGCGCCGCCGATGCGGAAGCCCGACAGATCCCAGCCGTAGGCGGTCAGGGACAGACCCACCGCCGCCACGAAGGCCGCCTGCCGCCGGACCTCCGGTGCGGCGGTACCGTCGGACAGCGCAGGCAGCAGCGCGGCGGCGGCGTAGAGGATCGTCAGTGCGGCGGCGCACAGCGCCCACTGGCGCGGCTGCCGCTGGAGCAGATAGGCGGATTGGACCAGCAGCGTCATGACCACGGCGGCAGCGGGCCGGAAGTGGGGCCGCCGGTACAACCGCGTGGTGCAGAACGCGGTGCTGGCGCAGAAGATCAGAATGGCGGCGGCGGTGTGGCGCAGCCCCGCCTGAAAATCCAGAAAAAGAAAAGCGCCCAGTCCGGCGCCCAGCAGGGCGCTGAGCCCGGGCCAGCTGACGCCTGCGGCGGAGACGGCGGCCAGAGACCAGGGGCTATACAGACCGTCCAGCGCACCGCCGGTCAGCAGAAATGCGGCCGCAGCCGGTAAAAACGCCGTCAGCAGGGGACGGAGCGGGACGGACCGGCAGGCCTCAGTAACAGTTTTCAAGGCTTGTCCCTCCTTTCGCCACTATTGTAGCCGGTGAGAGGGGGCGCATCCTGTCGGGAAATTTTGCTGTTGTATTTCCCGTGCCGATTTGATACAATGGCGGCAAAAGAAACGAAGCGGTCCAAACGAGGAGGAGCACGATGAAAAAGATCACTGCCATGCTGTTGACGCTGCTGATGCTGCTGACCATGGCTGCCTGCGGCCAGAAGGAGCCGGAGCAGACCGGCGGCACTGTAGAGCCGGGCGCCACGCCGGATCAGTCCGTGACGGGACAGGTGGATGCGGCGGAGCAGAGCGGCGAAACGCCGGAGCTGGGCGCCGTCAATGGCGGCACCTATACCAACGCCTTCGTGGGCATCGGCTGCACGCTGGACGAGACATGGGTGTTCTATACGGAGGAGCAGATCGCGGAGATCAACGGCTTCCTCACCGATGGCACCAGCGACGAGGACATGAAGAAGCTGATGGAGAGCAACCAGAGCGTGCAGGATATGTACGCCTCCTCCACCGACGGGCTGATGACCATCAATGTGGTGTTCCAGAACATGGGCCTGCTGTTCGGCACCACCATGAGCGCGGAGGAATATGCGGAGCTGGCGTCGGAGCAGCTGCCCGATGCCATGACCACCTACGGCTTTGAGAAGGTGTCCGCCGCCGTGACCACGGCAGAGTTCGCGGGAGCGGACAGGCCCGCCCTCACCATCACGGCGGAGGTGCAGGGTACGCCCATGTACGAGCTGATGGTCTGCATGAAGGAGGGCAGCTACGTCTACTGCGTGACGCTTTGCAGCTACACGGAGGACGTGACGGCGGAGATGGCGGCGCTGTTCTACGCGCTGTAAGCGGAGGCGACCAACGGACTGCGGCATCGGGCCGCAGTCCGTTTTTGCGGAGAAAGGGGAACGGAGCATGGCGAAATATGTGCTGATACCGGATTCCTTCAAGGGGACGCTGTCCTCTGCGGACATCTGCCGCATCGCGGCGGAGGAGATCCGGCGGCTGGAGCCGTCGGCGGAGATCTGCGCCATACCGGTGGCGGACGGCGGCGAGGGCACGGCGGATGCCTTTCTGGCCGCCGTGGGCGGCCGGCGGGTGGAGACGCCCTGCACGGGGCCATGGGGCGAGGCCATAACGGGGAGCTATGCCCTGCTGCCGGACGGCACGGCAGTGGTGGAAATGGCGGCGGCGGCAGGCCTGCCGCTGGTGGGAGAGCACCGCGACCCAGAGGGAACCACCACCTACGGCGTGGGGCAGCTCATGGCCCACGCGCTGGCCCATGGCGCGTCGCGGCTGGTGCTGGGACTGGGCGGCAGCGCCACCAACGACGGCGGCTGCGGCGCCGCCGCAGCGCTGGGCGCAGTGTTTCTGGACGGGCAGGGCCGGCCCTTCGTGCCGGTGGGCGGTACGCTGAAGGACATCCGCCATATCCGCACGGAGGGCCTGCGGGAAACGCTGGGGACCGTGCCGGTGGAGGTCATGTGCGATATCGACAATCCGCTGTGCGGCCCCAACGGCGCGGCGGCGGTGTTCGGCCCTCAGAAAGGGGCGGACGCGGCCATGGTACGGCGGCTGGACGCGGGACTGCGCCAGCTGGCGCAGGTGCTGGCGGACGATCTGGGCGCGGAGGTGCTGACGCTCGCCGGCGGCGGCGCCGCCGGCGGCTTCGGCGCAGGGGCGGCGGCACTTTTCGGCGGTACGCTGCGTATGGGCATCGACGTGGTGCTGGACACGGTGGCGTTTGAGCGGCAGTGTCAGGGCGCGTCGCTGGTCATCACCGGCGAGGGGAGGCTGGACAGCCAGAGCCTGCGGGGCAAGGCGGTCATCGGCGTGGCTCGCAGGGCCAGGGCGCAGGGCGTGCCGGTGGCGGCGCTGGTGGGCAGCTGCGAGACGGCGCTGGATGCGGTGTACGAGCAGGGCGTGTCCGGTGTATTCCCCATCAATCCGGCGCTGTGCACCTATCCGGAGGCGCAGGCGCGGTGTCAGGAGCATCTGCGATTCACCGTGGGGAACCTGCTGCGGTTCATGGCGGCCCTGCGGTAACAGGCAAAAAAGAAAGGTCGCGGGAGCGGCCTTTCTTTTTTGCCTGTATGGAGTCATTCCGCCGCGAGGCGGGGCCATGAGGCCAGCTCCGCCGCGGTCTCCGTGCCGTCCGCCGCCACGCGGCAGATGGCTGACAGGCGGCCGTCCGGCCCGTAGGTGACGTGAAGGTTCGGCTCGGATCGGAGCACGTCCGCGTCCATGCCGCCGGCCTGGGCGATGTCCGTCCGCCTCTCGATCTCATCGGGGGTCAGGAAGCCGCCCTGCTGGATGGAGAAGCACTGATCGGCGTCAAAGCAGACCACGGAATCCGGCTGCATCCACGGGGGAATGACATAGTTTGTGCCCACAAACGGGTCGCTCAGCTGATACTCGCCCAGCCCATTCAGGTAGTAGATGTTCTGGAGCACGCCGTGGCTGTCGTATGTCACCTTGGTGTTGGGGGCAGCCAGAACGCTGCCGTACTGGGAGACGGGGTCGATGTCGGGGCGGGACGTCAGCTCCTCATCGGTCAGGTCGCCGCCCTGCGCCACAGTGCGCTCCAGTGCCGCATCGTAGTACACCACAGAGTCGTTCTGCATCCACATAGGGACGTAGACGGTCTTGACCGGCTCCTCCGGCGTCGCGTCCTCCATTGGCGGCATCTCGGTCTTGCCGCAGGCGGCCAGCGTCAGGACTGCCAGCAGCGCCAGCAGGGGAATCAGTGTTTTTTTCATGTATGCTCCTTTCAATCAGGCTCCGTAAGTGCTCTCGGCCATGTGCAGCAGGTCGCTCTCCGTCAGGCCGCCGCCGGTGACGATCCGCAGCAGCCCCGCGTCCTCGTCCACCCACACCAGCGCAGAGGTGCCGGCGGCCATGGCCAGATGGTAGAAGGGACAGGTCTCCTGCCCGATGAAAAAGGCCAGCGAGAAGCTGCCGTCAAAGTGCTGGTGCGGCTGCGGCAGGAAGGTATAGAGCTGGGCGGACCGCCCGCACACCGACAGCTCCCGGACGGCGCAGCCCTCCGGCGGCGCTTCCTCCTGCGGCGGCGCGGCCGGCCCTTGCAGGCCGCTGGTCCGCCATGGCCGGATGGTCACGGTGCGCGGCTCGGCGCCGGCGGCGCGGAGGGTGACGAACAGCAGGTCACCCTGCGGCGCGGTGCAGCGCAGCACCCTCACCCCGTCCGGCGCGGACAGGTCCTGCGCGGGGGAGTAGCCCTCCGGCAGCCACGGCATATCCTCCGGCAGCCCTCCGGCAGCGTCCTGTCCGGAGAACCGATAGGTCACGCCGTCTCGGGTGGTGGTCCGGCGCAGCCAGCCGCTGACGGCGGCCCGCGCCGTGGGACTGACCGCCAGCACCGCGCCGAGAACCAGCACCACCGCCAGCAGGGCTGCCGCTGTCCGGCGGCAGGCAGTGCGGACGGTCTGCCGCCGCCGCTTCCGGCGCAGCAGGGCGGCCATTTTGCGTTGAAAGGCTGGCGAGATGGGAACACCGTCTCCCTGCGGCAGCTGCCGTGCCAGCTGCCGCACCAGCGTTTGTCCCGCCGCGCACAGGGCGGCATCGTTCCATGTAGTAATCATAGAGTCGCCTCCTCTCGTTCCAGCTCCGCCGCCAGCGCGTGCTTGGCCCGCTGCAGAAGCTTCTGAGCGGCGGGGCGGCTCAGGCCCAGCAGCTCCGCCGTCTCTCCGGCGGACCAGCCGCAGCCGTACCGCAGCAGCAGCGCCTCCCGATAGCGGGGGCTGAGACGGCCCATGGCGTCGGCCAGCGGATGGCCGGACGGCTCCGGCGTCACCACCGGCAGCGTGTCGTCAAAGGGCACGCCGTCGTGCCGCGCCCGAGCGCGCAGCAGATCCACGATCTTGCGCTCTACCGTCACCACCAGATAGGCCTCCAGCTGCGGTTGGGGCAGGGCGGCCAGCCGCGTGAAGTGTTCCGCCAGCGCCAGAAACGCCTGCTGCACCGCGTCCTCGGCGTCCTCCTGCGTGGGCAGCTTGCGGCGGGCCAGCGCCAGCATCCGCCGGTGATAGGCGGCATACAGCGCCTCGAACCGGCGCTGCTCCGCCGCGCCCTCGATGACCTGCATACAGAGCAACGGCCCCGCCCCCTTTCTTTGAATGATGTGCAGCACGTCCGGACACTGCTGTAAACAAGAACGCCGCCGCGTGCCGAAAGCGGACACGGGCGGCGTATTTTTTCAGATATGCGGCGCGCTTCGCCCCAGCTCCCAGCGGTTGACGAGGCGGAACACGGTGGAAACCAGAAGGATACCGACCGCCAGTGCACCGGCGATGCCGATGGTCTCCAGCCCCTTGCCCACGGCGTCCATCATGTTGCCCTCCAGACCCAGGCTCATGGTGTAGTACACGCCGGCGCCGGGCAGCAGCGGCAGGACGGCGATGACCAGATAGGGCGTGGCGGGGCACTTGCGGATGCGGGCCATCCCCTCGGCGTACAGCGCCGCGAACAGGGCGGCAAACAGGTTGGCGGCGTACACGTCGCAGCCCAGCACCCCCCACAGCAGGTAGAGCATCCAGGTGGCCACGCCGCCGATGATGCACAGCACGCAGCCGCGGCCATGGGTATTGAACAGGATGCAGAAGCCGCAGCAGCCCACAAAGACGGCAGCGGCCTGTGCCAGCGGCGGCCAGCTCACCGTGGCGCTGCCGGTCTGGCCGTAGAGCCCTGCGGTCAGGTGCCACGCCGCCGCCGTGCCCAGCGCGATGGCCAGCGCGGACAGCAGCACCTGCACGATCCGGAAAATGCCGGAGTTGGTGTCGCCGTAGATGATGTCGCGCATGGAGTTGGTGACCAGAAGTCCGGGCACCAGGATCATCAGCGCGCCGATAATGGCGGCGTCAGGGCTGTTCAGAAGTCCCAGTCCCGCTGCCGCGTAGGCCGGCAGGGCCATGAGGCACGAGGCCAGTATGGTGCTGAAAAAGGGGTTGGCCTCCCGCTTGTCCATGAAGCGGGTCACAAGACCGATGATGAGGCCCATCACTCCCGCCCACAGGCAGTCCAGCAGCGTGCCGCCGAACACCAGGCAGAAGCCTAGACCCACCAGCGCGTTGCCCAGATAGCCCACGCCGGTGGGGTAGGTGCGGCAGGCTGCCAGCGTCTCGCGGAGCCATGCCATGGCCTCATCCACCGACGGCTGCTGGGCGCAGATACGGCGGCTCAGGGCGTTGAGCTTTTCCAGCTTTTCCAGGTCGTTGCCGTGAAAGCCGATACGCCGCATGATCATCAGCGGCTTGCCGTTGGCGGCCTCCAGACTGACGGAGACGCAGTTGGGAATGGCGAACACCTCACATTCCACACCGTAGGCCCGCAGGATGCGGTGAATGGTGTCCTCCACCCGAAATGTCTCCGCGCCGGACATGGCCAGATGATAGCCCATGGTGGCGGCCAGATCGGTCAGCAGATAATAGTCCAAATGAAGCACCTCCCGTAAAGCGCTGCGGCGCTTACCGCAGGCAGGGCAACAGTATAGGCGGCGGAGCCGGAAATGTCAACTGTTTTCGCCGAGCTTCAGCGGCAGGGTGGGCTCGTACTAATTTCGGGAGAAGAGCTTGCAGACAGTCAGCACCATCACCAGAAGCAGAAAGGAGAGCATGCCGTTCAGCGCCGCAGCTTGGCAAGATAATCGGCGGTCAGGGTCAGACATGGAGGCGCTTGAACAGAATACGCCGCAGATACAGCGAGATAGCGCACAGTATACCGGTAGAGCTCACGATGTTTCCCGCTGCTTTGTGCTTTGTGCTGCGATAGTATCGCAGCACTTGGCAGCCACTGTCGGTCAAGAGCTGTTTTCAAAAAACAGAGGAATTTTTGCGTACTCTATGAAAGCGGCCTGCGTCCTCACCGGCATGACCAATTTCGGAAGCAAAGCGACCAAATTCGGAAGCTCCTCCCATTTTTGACGCTGATTTGCTATGATTGCATCTGTCGAGAAGAGGGAAGCATTACCTGAGAAGGACGAGACACGTCGGCTGTCTCGATATTCTTGTGGAGGGGAGGGCGAAACGGATTGCACATCGATGAGATTATTTATAAAACGTTGATCGCCGGCGATTCCTACAGGACCCTGCTGAAGGGCCTGTGGGTGACATTGCAGATATCCCTGCTTTCGCTGCTGCTCGGAACGCTCCTCGGAGCGGCCGTCTGCGCCATGCGGAGAAGCAGGGGCCGGTTCATCCGCAGCATTGCCGCGGTGTACATGGCAGTCGTCAGAGGAAGTCCGGTCCTGCTGCTTCTGATGTTGATGTACTATGTGGTGTTTGCCGGCAGCAGCGTGTCGCCGGTCATGGTGGCTGTGGCGGCCTTTTCCCTTCACATGAGCGCCTATACGGCAGCCTGCTTCTATGCTGCCATCAACGCGACGGACGCCATGCAGGTCGAGGCGGCGCGGACGCTGGGCTTTTCCAGATGGCAGGCGTTTACCCTGATCACCCTGCCGCAGACGGCAAAAATTGCAAAGGAGACGTACCAGTCCACCATCGTCACGCTGATCCAATGGACCAGCGTGGTGGGCTATGTGACCATCACGGATCTGACGAGAGTCATAAACAACATCGGCAGCCGCACGATGCAGCCGCTCTTTATGATCCTGGTGGGCCTGCTGTTGTATCTCGGAATGGCCTATCTCAGCTACGGCGTATTTGCCCTTGCGGGCAAAGTGTCTGCGTGGAGAAGGAACAGGAGGGGGAAGGCATGAGCATGATCCGGGTAGAAAAATTATCCAAAGCCTTTGGCTCACTGCAGGTCCTGAAGAACGTAGATCTGACGGTCGAAAAGGGAGAGCGGATCGTTATTATCGGCGGCTCCGGCTGCGGAAAGAGCGTTTTTCTGCGCTGCATGGATTTTCTGGAAATACCGGACGAGGGTGCCGTATTCATCGGAGACGATGAACTGACCTCCAACCAAAGGGACCTGAACCGTATCCGGCGCAGGGTGGGGATGGTCTTTCAGGGCTTTCATTTATTCTCCCACATGAATGTGCTGGATAATATTACACTGGCGCCGGTCAAGCTGCTGGGGCTGTCCCGGGAGGAGGCGGAAAAGAGGGCGGAAGCACTGCTTAAAATGGTGGGTCTGGAGAGCAAGAAATACACCATGCCGGACGTGCTGTCAGGCGGCCAGAAGCAGCGGATCGCCATTGTGCGCTGCCTTGCCATGGAGCCGGAGGTCATGCTTTTTGACGAGCCGACTTCGGCGCTGGACCCCACCATGGTGGGCGAGGTGCTGGCGACCCTGCGGCTCCTCGCCAGGCAGGGCATGACAATGGTCATCGTCACCCATGAGATGGAGTTTGCAAAGGAGATCGCCAGCAGGATTCTCTACATGGATGAACAGGGGATCTATGAGGAGGGAACGCCGCAGGAGATCTTTGAAGCCCCGAAAAGGAAGAAGACCAGAGACTTCATCCACAAGATGAAGTACCTGTCGTGGCGGATCGAAGATCGCGCCTTTGATCTGATGCAGCTTCAGGGCAATATCCGCAGCTTCGCCAACCGCTATGGGCTGGACGCGAAAAAAACCAACCGGCTCCAGCTCTGTACAGAGGAGCTGATCTACGAAATGCTGAACTACGGACAGGCCGGCGACGCTCCCGATATACAGATACAGATCTCCTTTGATGAGCGGGACAAATGCACGATCATCGAATTGTGCAGCAGGGGGAACAAATACGATCCCTTTGAAGCGGAGCCGGACGACGGGATCCACCTGGGCGTTACGATTCTGAAAAACACCGCAAAACGGATAGCTCACCGTTTTGACGGCGAAAATAATTGTTTTGAGATCGAATTGTAAGGAGGAAAATGGACATGAAAAAAGTGCGTGTGTTTGCGGGCCTTATCCTATGCGCTGCAATGCTCTTTGCCATGGTGGGATGCGGCGAACAGAAGGCCCCTGTGGAGGAGGAAAGCATCCTGTGCGGCATCATGAACTGGCAGGAGCCTAACGATCTGGATATATTCCCCACACCGGCGCTGGGCGAATGGAAGCAATACAGCAGCCTGACCTCGATGGTCTTGGATTTGAATGCCGGAAATGTGGAATACCTGCTTGTACCGGCTTCGGTCGCAGGCTATCTGAAAGCACAGGATGATTCGCTGACCATCGCTCCCGGCGGCGCCGGCGTTCCTACGGAAATACGCATGGCGGTGCGTGCGGAGGATACGGAGCTTTATCAGCTGCTGCAGGGTGGCATTCGGGCGCTTCGAGAGGAGGGCACGCTGGACGCCCTGATCGATACCTACATCACCAATATTTCCACAAGCGGTTCTGACGGCGGCGCGCAGGGAGATCACGAGGGCGCTTATGTGGTGGGCGTAACGGGCGATCTGCCCCCGCTGGATTATGTGGCTGCGGACGGCGTGCCCGCCGGCTTTAATGTGGCGCTGATGAATGCGATCTCGGATAAGATGGGTGCTGCGTTTACCTTTGTGCAGGTGGAGGCGGATGCCAGACTGTCTGCCTTGAGCAGCGGGAAAATCGATGTGATCTTCTGGTACGGCAACGTGCAGGGCTACACCTCCGAGAGAGACGAGCTGCTGATCACAGATGAATATTATGAGGACAATGTTTACTATGTGACGAAATCCTTCGATATGAACAGGGTCCTGGAAGCGATGAAGGCACAGTGAGAAGGGAAAGGAAGAGAAATGCGTAAGATCGTAGCGTTACTTTTATCGATGGCCGTGCTGGGCTCCTGCGCGGCGGGCTGCTCTTCAAGGGAAAAAAGCCCTGTGGAGGGGAAGAAAGTGGCGTATATCATGTATATGGCTTCCTCCCCCATCTTTGAAATGTGGTCGGAGGCCTTTCAGGAAACGGCAGAAGCGCTTGGCATGACGGCGGACACCTTTTTCTGTGACGACAGCGACGAGGCGTGGCGGAGCAGGATCCAGCAGTGTGTGGAGGAGGGCTACGACGGGCTTCTGGTGTCTCACGGCGGAGTAGATTATGCGTGGGAATTCCTTTCGGGCATTACAGCGGCTCATCCCGATCTGAAAATTGCGACTTTCGACACCTCCTTCCGCGATAAAAACGGCGATACGCAAAGGATCGATGGCGTGGTCCAACTGTTCCAGCGGGATTCCGGCCTTGCGGCGGTCCTGGTGGAGGAGCTCCTGAATAGGTACCCCGATAAGGCGGAAGCCGGAAAACCGGTGAATATTCTGCAGGTACAGGAGGAGAACTACATTATCGCCTTTGACCGCCGTCAGGTGGGCTATGAGCTGTACGAAACGGTGGGAAAGATCAAGACGCTGGAGCAAATCGCGCCGGAGGACCATCTGAAGCCTGTAGCCTCCATGCAGGAGGTCGCGGAGAGGGCCATCCGTCAGTACGAGGAAGGCGAAATAGACGGGATATGGTGCTGCTACGACGCCTATGCACAGGGGGTATATCAGGCGCTGAGAGCGTTGGACAGCGACATTCCGATGGTGTCCATCGATATTTGCGATGAGGATATCCGGTTCATGGCAGAGGGCTTGAACTGGAAGGCCTGCGCCACCACCAACTGGACGCTGAACGGAGAATTTGCCTGTAGGGTGCTGGCATTGGAGATGGCCGGACAATATGACGATATTAAGGCGGCTTCCTGCTACTACGAAAGCCCCGGAATGTGGATGGAGATCCCATCCGTGATGGTAACGCAGGAGCAGATCATGTCGGGGCAGGACATCACCATAAAAAATCTATCTGCCGTGGCGGACGCATCGTATACGGACAAAAGCTGGATGCCGTCCTGCGACTGGATGACGGCTGCCCTCGGCAGCTGACCGCAAACGGTGTGTTAACGTCAGGTCATGGCACGGGGATGTAAGCCGACCTAAGCAAAAGAGGCGCGGACGGGATATTCCGTCCGCGCCTCTTTTGCCCCTTCCGCGTATTTCCCCGTGTGGGTCAACTCGTGATGGCGCGGGGATGGTCACAGTTTGCGCTGCCGCAAGTAACCGGACTGCGGATGACCGAACCGTAGCCTTCGCCGTCATTCTCCTGCCGTGGGCAGCGTCACGGTGAAAGTGGAGCCGTTCCCCGGGCGGGAGAACACCGCCACCTGCCCGCCGCACAGCTTCACCACGCGGCGGACGATAGACAGACCCAGCCCGCTCCCGCGGTCGTTGGGATACGGCGCGGCGCGGTAGAATTTGTCGAAAATGTGGCGCTGGGTCTCCTCGTCCATGCCGATGCCCGTGTCGGAGATGGACACAGTGACCTCGCCCTCGCCCCGCCGCAGCACCACGGTGATCTGCCCGCCGGCGGGGGTGAAGCGGATGGCGTTGGAGAGCAGGTTGGACCAGATATGCTCCACCAGCTCCTCACTGCCGTAATAGTCCGCCCGATCCAGATCCCCCTCCACCGTCAGGCCCTTTCGCAGCCAGTCCTTCTCCTGCTGCCGGACGCACCGGCGCAGCTGCTCGTCCAGGCTGTACAGGGTCTTGCCGCACACGATCTCGGTGTTTTCGTACTGGGCCAGCTCCAGAATATGGGTGCTCATGGAGGCCAGCCGTTCGGATTGCTGCACCACCGTGTCCGCATAGGCCTGCCGCTGCTGGGGCGTCAGATCGTCGTTTTGCAGCAGCTTGGCAAAGCCGCGGATGGAGATGAGCGGCGTTTTGAATTCATGGGAAAGCGTGTTCACGAAGTCCATCCGCAGCAGTGCCACACTGGATAGCTCCTCCGCCATTTTGTTAAAGCTGCGGATGTATTCCGCCACCTCGCCCCGGGCGCCCCGCAGCTCCACCCGCACGGCGTAATTGCCCTCTGCCACCGACTGCGTGGCCTGCATCAGCCGCGACAGCGGGGCCAGATACCCGCGGAAGATGAAGACCGCCAGCACAACGCCCAATATGGCGCTGACGGTCAGGATGAGGATGGGCCACAGCAGGGTGTAGCTGGCATCCTCCAGATGGATCAGCCGCTGCACCAGCGCGAAGATGCCCAGCGCCAGCGCCACATACACGGCCACCAGCCCCAGCACCAGCAGGAACATGGTGCCCAGCAGTCGGACGGGTGGGGTTTCCTTTTTTGCCTTACTTCTGACCATCGTTATCCTCCCGTGGCATCCCCATATAGCCGAAGCCGCGGATGGTCCGCAGCTCAAAATCCGGATCGTCGCGGAATTTCTCCCGCAGGCGGGAGATGTAGACCTCCACGGTGTGCTCGTCCACCTCACTGTCCAGATCCCAGATGTCGTCGATGAGCTGCCGCTTGGTAAAAAGCGTGCGGGGGTAGGACAGCAGCTTGTACAGCAGCAGAAACTCCTTGGCGGCGAGTTGCCGGACGCCCTGCGGGGTGATGACCTGCAAGGAGCCGCGGTCCAGCACCGTGGAGCCCACCGTCAGGCGACGGTCGGCCCGACTGCAATACCGCCGCAGCAGCGCCTCGATGCGCCAGAGCATCTCCTCCTCGTCCACGGGCTTCACCATGTAATCATCCGTCCCTGCCCGAAAGCCGCGGCGCTTGTCCTCCTGCGTCACGCGGGCCGTCACCATCAGCACCGGCAGGTCGCAGCTCCCCTCCCGCAGCGTCTGGGTGAAGGCGATGCCGTCCATCCGCGGCATGGTGATGTCCACCACCGCCAGATCGCACTGGTAGTGCTCCATCACCTCCAGCGCCTCCACACCGTCCCGGGCGGGGCACGGCTCGTAGCCTGCCCGACGCAGCACCTCGCACATCAAAAAGCGGGTGCTGTCATCGTCCTCGGCCACCAATATCCGAAACATATCCGTCCCTCCCTGTGTTTTTCTGAATTTTATCACACCCGTTTTCAAAAATCGAGGCTTTTTTGAGCTTGCGTTGAGGTTTCTTCGGTATACTGCCCCTGACATAGGAAAAAACAGGAGGAACATCCCATGCCCAGACCGGTCTGCATCACCTACGACAGCACCTGCGACCTGACGCCCCAGCTGCTGGAGCGCTTCCAGATCCGTACCGTGCCCCTGACCATCCAGAGCGGGGAGCGGGTCTTCCCAGACGATGGACGCTATACCTCGGCGGAGCTGTACGCCGACTATCGCCGGAACGGCACGCTGCCCAAAACCGCAGCCGTCAGTCCGGAGGAATTCAAGGCCTTTTTTGCGCCTATTTTGGCGGAGGGCTATGACATCGTCCACATCGACATCAGCTCCGAGCTGTCCTGCACCTGCCAGAACGCGGTACTGGCGGCGCAGGAGCTGGCGGAGCAGGGAGCGGTCCATGTGGTGGACAGCCGCCAGCTCTCCACCGGCGGCGGATTGCTGGCCCTGCAGGGCGCCAAGCTGCGGGACAGCGGCATGGCGGCCGCGGACATCGCGGCGGAGCTGCGCCGTCTGGCGCCCCACAGCGACACCAGCTTCGTGCTGGACACGCTGGAGTATATGTGGAAGGGCGGGCGGTGCAGCGGCGTGACGGCCTTGGGCGCCAATGTGCTGAAGCTGAAGCCCTGCCTTGAAATGCGGGAGGGGAAGCTGGCGGTGTGCAAGAAGTACCGCGGTACCATGGACAAGGTGTACCGCCAGTACATCACCGAGCGGCTGACCGGCAAGACGGCGGCGGCCGACTACGCCTTCCTTACCCACTCCGGCGAGGTGCCGGAGGACACGCTGCGCCAGCTGACGGCGCTGGTGCAGGAGCTGGCGCCCTTCAAAGAGGTGTTCGTCACACAGGCGGGCTGCACCGTGTCCTCCCACTGCGGTCCCGGCACGCTGGGCGTGCTGTTTCTGCGCCGGCCGGAGCAATAAGCTCCCGCCGCAAGCCACAAAAAAGGGCCTCTGTCCAGATGGACAGAGGCTCCTTTCTGTATGCAAAAGGCGCCGCCGCTGCGGCGCACCGGCGGCATCGTACAAATAGCAGCAGAGTGACAGGGGCTGTCACCCTCTGCGGTATACTCGACAGCAGAAACGACAAGGAGGACAAACTCATGGATCAATGCGGGGAAATGCGGGCGCAGGTCGAGCGCCTCTGCGACGGGCTTCAGGCCTTCTCCGGCACGACACAGATACAAGCCATCAGCGGCTCGCAGACGAAGAGCATCCGCAGATAATTTACAGTTGCTTTGTGCCCACTGCAATCGGTCTACAAATCAATGTCAGGAGCTTCGCCGGAGGCGCCTTCGAGCAGCGGGCGAACCTTGTGCAGGAACGCGTCCACCTGCTCCGGGCAGCGGCCGATATAGGCATCTGGCTTCAGCAGGGCGGCGAGGTCCTCCGCATCCATGGAAAACGCCGGTTCTGCCGCCAGCCGCTGCAGAAGATCGCAGGGCTCGCCCTCCTTCATCCTTGCGGAGGCCGCGTGGGAACAGCGGCGGATCACCTCATGCAGCTCCTGCCGGTTCCCACCCCGCTTGACGGCCTCCATCAGCAGATTTTCCGTGGCGATGAAGGGCAGGTAGTCCTCAACGGCCTTGCCGATGACCTTCTCATTTACAACAAGCCCGCGCGTCACATTTGTGCAAAGGCGCAGGATCGCGTCGGCGCAGAGAAACCCCTCCGGCATGGAGATACGGCGGTTGGCGGAGTCGTCCAGCGTGCGTTCCATCCACTGAACAGACGCCGTCATGTGGGCGTTTGCGGCGTCCAAAATCAGGTAGCGGGCTAAAGAACAGATTCGCTCACTTCGCATGGGGTTGCGCTTGTACGCCATGGCGGAGGAGCCGATCTGGTTTTCCTCAAAGGGCTCCTCCAGCTGCCGGTCGTGCTGCAGCAGGCGAATGTCGTTTGCCATCCGATAGGCGCTCTGGGCAATAGAGGACAGACAGTTCAGGATGCGGCTGTCTACCTTTCGGGGATATGTCTGCCCGCAGACGTCAAAGCACTGTGCAAATCCGAATTCTGTGCAGATCTGCCGGTTCATCCGGTCGATCTTCTCCGTATCACCATCAAATAGCTCCAGAAAACTGGCCTCGGTTCCGGTGGTCCCGCGGCAGCCAAGGAATTTCATGTGCGCCAGCACAGAGTCCAGCTCCTCCAGATCGGAGAGAAGATCCTGCATCCAGAGGGTCGCCCGCTTGCCCACGGTAACGAGCTGGGCGGGCTGATAGTGGGTATACCCGAGGGTAGGCAGCGATTTGTACTTTTCTGCGAAGGCGGCTAAATTTTTCAGCACACACAGCAGCTCTTCACGCAGATAGCGCAGACCGTCGCGATACAGGATCAGATCCCCGTTGTCCGTTACATAGCAGCTTGTGGCACCCAAATGGATCACGCCGGCGGCGCCGGGTGCCGCTTTTCCGTAGGCGTAGACGTGCGCCATCACATCATGCCGAACCTCCCGCTCCCGCTGTGCGGCGCACGCAAAATCAATGTCATCTATGTGCGCTTCCAGCTCCGCGACCTGCTCTGCCGTAATGGGCAGGCCGAGATCGTGCTCCGCCCGGGCCAGCGCGGTCCAGAGCCTGCGCCAGACCTGAATGCGCTTTTTCTGGGAGAACAGATACAGCATCTCGTCTGAAGCATATCGGGATGACAGGGGCGATTCGTATTTTTCGTACATCATGAGGACCCTTTCTCTGATTGATTTCGCAGCAACAAGCCCTGCTGTATGGCGGAGCGTATCGGTATGGGGAACTTTTCCCGCTCACCGCGTGATGTACGCATCCCGCTCCGGCCCGACGGATATGTAGCCGATGTGACAGCCGATGGCCCTTTCGATATACGCCACATAGGCCTGCGCCTGCGGGGGAAGCTCGTCCCATGTGCGGACGCCGGAGATATCACACTTCCAGCCGTCCAGATATTCTGTCACAGGCCGCGCAGCCTCCAGCTCTGCGGGAAAGGGGAAGTCTCCTGTTTCCGTCCCGTTGACCACATATCCGGTACAGACGGGGATCTTGTCCAGATAGCTGAGAACATCCAGCTTGGTCAGCGCGATGGCGGTGGCACCCTGGATCTGTACGCCGTAGCGCGTGGCGACCACATCAAAGGGGCCAACCCGGCGGGGCCGCCCTGTTTTTGCCCCGTACTCCGCGCCGGCCTCCCGCAGCCGATCGGCCTCGGGGCCTGTCCATTCACAAACAAAAGGCCCTTCGCCCACGCAGGTGGAGTAGGCCTTCACCACGCCCACGACCTCGTCCAGCTTGGCGGTGGGAAGGCCGGAGCCGACAGGCGCGTAAGCCGCCGCCGCGTTGGACGAGGTGGTGTAGGGATAAATGCCGTAATCCAGATCCCGCAGTGCGCCCAGCTGCGCTTCGAACAGGATGCTTTTCCCGTCCTGCGCGGCCTGACGCAGCCAGCTGCCGGTGTCGCAGATGAAGGGCTTCAGCTTCTCCCCGTAGGTGCGGAGATAGTCGCACAGCTGCGCCATGGTATAGGGCTTCGCACCGTAAACCCTGGTCAGGATCAGATTCTTCCATTCCAGCAGATCCGCCAGATGGCACGTTAAGCGCTCCGGAAAAAAGAGCTCTCCGGCTTGAATCGTCTTTTTCTGGTATTTATCCGAATAGAACGGGGCGATCCCCTGCTTGGTGGAGCCGTACTTTTTGTCCTTCAAACGGGCTTCCTCCAGCTCGTCCAGCAGAATGTGCCACGGCAGCACCAGCGAGGCACGGTCGCTGATCTTCAGGTTTTCCGGCGTCACGGAGACACCCTTTGCCGTGACGCTGTTCAGCTCGGTGCAGAGGCTCTCCAGATCCAGCGCAACGCCGTTTCCCAAAATGTTGACGACACCCGGCCGGAAGATGCCGGAGGGAAGCAAATGCAGCGCAAATTTCCCGTATTCGTTGATGACGGTGTGCCCTGCGTTTCCACCGCCCTGATAGCGCACCACCACATCATAATCCCGCGTGAGGAGATCGACCATGCGCCCCTTTCCCTCATCTCCCCAGTTGATCCCGACAATGGCACAAGTTTTCATGGCTTGACCTCCCCAACCTTGATTTGCTGCTTTTTCGTGAAGCCGGCGCTTTGTCCGGCTGTTTTCCGCGGGTGGGCTGATGCACCTGCCCGCTGTTATTTTCCGCTGTCGCCGTAGTTGGCGAGTACCCGGGCGGAGGGGTCGTTCACATCGCAGCCCTTCCACGCCTTGTTGGGCATCCAGAAATCCGCGACCATCTCACTCTGGCCGGGGTAATATGTCTCGAAGATCTCGCGGTACAACAGGGACTCCTTGGTGAAGGGACGGGCGTGCACATACGCCTGACGCTTTTCCTCGAATTCTCTGTCGGTGTAGCGGTGCTCCGCGTAGTCCTTCAGGTAATCCACCATGGAATGCCCCACCGCATCGGAAAATGCGGCCTTTTCCCGGTAAAGGATGCTGTGGGGAAGATAATCCCCCTCGAAGGCATGGCGAAGCAGGTATTTTCCTTTCCCGTATTTGTTCAGCTTCAGCTCCGGATCAATGTACATCACATATTCCACAAAATCCAAATCGCCGAAGGGTACCCGTGCCTCCAGAGAGTTGACGGAGATACAGCGGTCAGCCCGAAGCACATCGTACATGTGCAGCTCACGGATACGCTTGACCGCCTCCTTCTGAAATTCCGCCGCCGACGGAGCAAAGTCGGTGTACTTATAGCCGAACAGCTCGTCGCTGATCTCTCCGGTCAGCAGCACACGGATGTCGGTCTGCTGGTGGATGGCCTTACAGACCAGGTACATCCCCATGCTGGCTCGGATGGTGGTGATGTCGTAAGTACCCAGCAGCGCGACCACCGTCTCCAGCGAGCCGATCACCTCCTCCGGCGTCATATAGACCTCCGTGTGTTGGCTGCCGATATAGTCCGCCACCTCTCTGGCGTACTTCAGGTCAATGGCGTCCTCGCTCATGCCGATGGCAAAGGTGCGGATCGGCTGGTCAGAGCATCGCTGCGCCACCGCGCACACCAGAGAGGAGTCCAGACCGCCGCTGAGGAGGAAGCCGACCTTGGCGTCGGACACCAGCCGCTTCCGGATGCCGGCGATGAGCTTTTCACGGATGGTCGCGCACACGGTCTCCATGTCGTCCCGACACACCTCCCTGACGGCCGTAATATCCCGATAGCAGACGAATTTCCCATCCTTGTAATAGTGTCCCGGCGGGAACGGCATGATCTTCCCGCACAGGCCCACCAAGTTCTTGGGCTCGCTGGCAAAGAGGATGGCTCCGGAGCTGTCATAGCCGTAGTAAAGGGGACGGATGCCGATGGGGTCACGGGCGGCGATATAGCTTTCCGCGTCCCCGTCGTACAGGATCAGCGCAAATTCTGCATCCAGCATCCGGAACATCTCCACACCGTACTCCTGATACAGCGGGAGCAGGATCTCGCAGTCGGAGCCGCTCCGGAAGGAATAGCCCTTTGCCTGAAGCGCCTCCCTGAGCCGCTCGAACCCGTAGATCTCGCCGTTGCAGACTACATAGCTGCTGCCCAGCCGGAAGGGCTGCATCCCCTCCGGCTGCAAGCCCATGATGGCCAGACGGTGAAAGCCCAGCAGCCCTTTTCCCGTGTCCACGATCCGGCTGTCATCAGGCCCGCGGGAGAGGGTCCTGTCGAAGCCCTTTTTGAACCGCTCATAGTCGGCATTTTCTGAGCAGTAGCCCATGATAGAACACATTGCATTGACCTCCTAAATCGTATCCGTCAGCAGCTCCGAGATTGCGTCCGGTATGGTACGCAGGTTGAACAGACCTCGCTTCTCCGCGGCGATCTCAGTCAGCGGCCTGACTTCCCAATATTACCGGTACAGTCGCCATAGCAGGTCTTTCTTTCGAAAAAAGAGACAGTGGCGTTACGGAAGGCTCTGCCTCCGAGACGCCACTGTCTCTCAATACCGCAAAATATACATTCCGCGGCACGGAAAGTCAACTGTCGATTTGTTGAAAATCCTATTTTGACAGGATGCGATTTTTGGTAAATTGTAACCTTGTAAAACGGCAGTTTTTTTCGTATTTTAGACAATGAACGAGGATGTTCTGCGGAGTAAGTGCGCTTTTTCCGCAAACACGCCCCGTTCTTTTCTTTTTTAGGGGGTGGGAATATGAACAAAATCGAGGGACAGGTCCGGATTCCATCCGGCTGTGCGATCGCCGCTGTGATTTCCAGAGAAGGGCGTCTTATGACCGGAGAAGCGATCATCGAAAGCATGAAGCCCATGCACGACCGTTCCAACGGATTGGGAGGCGGCTTCGCGGCTTACGGGATCTATCCGGAGTATCGGGACGTTTTTGCTCTGCATATGTTTCTGGACGACCGCGCCGCCAGAAAAAACTGTGAAGCCTTTCTGCGGGAGACGATGGAGATCGTCCGCGAGGAGCGGATCCCCACTCGGAAGACGCCTGCCATTACGGACGAGCCGCTGATCTGGCGCTTTTTCGTGACGCCGCTGCACAGTGTGCTGGCCTCCATGCAGATAGACGAGGAGGAGTGCGTGGCCCGCACCGTTATGGCGATCAACACACGGATGAAGGGCGTGTACGTTTTTTCCAGTGGAAAAAATATGGGAGTGTTCAAGGCGGTGGGGTTTCCGGAGGATGTGGGACACTTCTACCGTCTGGAGGAGTATGCGGCTTACAGCTGGACGGCGCACGGGCGGTATCCCACCAATACGCCGGGCTGGTGGGGCGGCGCACATCCATTCGCCCTGCTGGATCGCTCCATCGTCCACAACGGGGAGATATCCTCCTACGACGCCAACCGCCGCTTCATGGAGATGTTCGGCTATCGGTGTACCTTGCAGACGGATACAGAGGTCATCACCTATATCGCCGATTATCTTCTCCGCAGGCAGGGGCTTTCTCTGGAGGAGCTGTCCGCGGTGATCGCGGCCCCCTTCTGGTCCACCATCGAGACGAAAAGCGAGCCGGAGCAGGCGAAGCTCCGGTATCTCCGCACCGTGTTCTCCAGCCTTCTAATCACGGGCCCCTTTTCCATCATTCTGGGCTTTACGGGCGGTTTGATGGCATTGAACGACCGGCTGAAGCTGCGTAGTCTGGTGGTGGCGGAAAAGGATGACAAGGTCCTGATCGCCAGCGAGGAAGCCGCGATCCGAGCTATGGAGCCGGACGCGGAAAATCTGTTTGCCCCCGCCGGCGGCGAACCGGTGATCGTGCGGGTGAAGGAGGGACGGTACTGATGGGGATCGACTATATCTATCCGCAATTTGAGGTCATTCGCCGCGCGGAGCGGTGTACCAACTGCCGCATCTGCGAGAGGCAGTGCGCCAACGGTGTCCACCGGTTCGATGCGGACAGGAAAACCATGGTCAGCGATGAGAGCAAATGCGTCAACTGCCAGCGATGCGTCTGCTTTTGCCCCACCCACGCGCTGAAGATACAAAAGAGCAGCTGTGCGCTCCGGGAAAACGACAACTGGGACGAGGACACCGTCAAGGAGCTTTACCGGCAGGCCGGGAGCGGCGGCGTGCTGCTGTCCTCTATGGGAAACCCGAAGCGCTTTCCGGTCTATTGGGACAAGATACTGATCAACGCCTCGCAGGTGACGAACCCGCCCATTGACCCTCTGCGGGAGCCTATGGAGACAAGGGTATTTCTGGGCAGGAAGCCGGAGCGTATACAGAGAGAGCCGGACGGGCGGCTGAGCTGTGATCTGCCGCCGCAGCTCCAGCTGTCCATGCCTGTTTTGTTCTCCGCCATGAGCTATGGCTCCATCAGCTACAACGCCCACGCCTGCCTTGCCAGAGCAGCGCGGGAGCTTGGGATCTGCTGCAATACCGGCGAGGGCGGGCTCCACGAGGATTTTTATGACTACGGTGAAAACACCATCGTACAGGTCGCCTCCGGACGGTTCGGCGTACATAAGCGGTATCTGAATGCCGGCGCGGCCATTGAGATCAAAATGGGGCAGGGTGCAAAGCCCGGTATCGGCGGACACCTGCCGGGGGCTAAGATCGTCGGCGACATCTCCCGCACCAGAATGGTGCCGGAGGGGACCGACGCCATCTCTCCCGCGCCCCACCACGACATTTACTCCATTGAGGATCTGCGGCAGCTGGTTTATTCCCTGAAGGAGACGACCGCCTACCAAAAGCCGGTTATCGTCAAGGTGGCAGCCGTCCACAACATTGCGGCCATCGCCAGCGGGATCGCCCGCAGCGGCGCGGATATCATCGCCATCGACGGCTTCCGGGGCGGCACCGGCGCGGCCCCTACCCGCATCCGGGATAATGTGGGGATCCCCATCGAGCTGGCGCTGGCCGCGGTGGATCAGCGGCTGCGGGAGGAGGGGATACGCAATCATGTGTCCCTGATCGCCGGCGGCAGCATCCGTTCCTCTGCCGATGTGGTCAAGGCCATTGCACTGGGGGCGGACGCCTGCTACATCGGCACGGCCGCCCTGCTGGCGCTGGGATGCCATCTGTGCAGAAGCTGCCAGACCGGGCTTTGTAACTGGGGGATCACCACCCAGAGACCGGAGCTGGTCAAGCGGCTGGATATTGACGAGGGGAGCCGGCGGCTTGTCAATCTGATGACCGCGTGGCGGCACGAGATCAAGGAGATGATGGGCGGCATGGGCATCAACTCCGTGGAGGCGCTGCGGGGAAACCGCTTGATGCTTCGCGGTGTCGGCTTGACGGACAGAGAATTGCATATCCTCGGAATTTCTCATGCCGGAGAGTAATTTAGGATAGAAAATTGACGGGAGGTGTGGTATCATGTTTCATATCGATGCATCACGACTGGATCATCGCCAGTTGAATGAGCAGATCCGGCAAAGCTCCGGTGCACTGCTGATCACCGGCTGCCTTGGGCAGCGATTCATCGGCGCCGGGGCGGAGCAGGGGCTTCTGGAGATCACGGGGACGCCGGGGAATGCGCTGGGCGCCTATCTGGACGGCGCCTGCATCGAGGTGCGCGGCAACGCGCAGGACGCCGTCGGCGATACGATGAACGGCGGACGGATCATCGTCCACGGCAGCATCGGCGATGCGGCGGGATACGCCATGCGGGGCGGCGAGATCTATGTACAGGGGGATGCCGGCTACCGTGCGGGCATCCACATGAAGGCTTACGGCGATAAGGTACCGGCGCTGGTCATCGGCGGTAGGGCGGGAAGCTTTTTAGGAGAATATCAGGCGGGCGGGATCATCCTCGTTTTGGGGCTGTCCCAAACGGATCGACCCATCGTGAGTAATTTTCCCTGTACCGGTATGCATGGGGGAAAGCTCTATCTGCGCTCAGACGGCAGCGGCCTGCGGCTTCCCGGACAGGTCAAAGCGCGGCCGGCCGGAGAGGATGACCTGGCCGAGATCAGCAACTATGTGCAGAGCTACTGTGCATTTTTTGGAGGAGATCTGGATGCCATCATGGACGCACCCTTTACCGTGATCACACCGGATACGAAGAACCCCTATCGCCAGATGTATGTTTTGAATTAAGGAAAGCAGGTGGGAACATGAAGTACACACCGGAAGAAGTGATACAGTTCGTGCAGGAGGAGGATGCCAAGTTTATTCGCTTGGCCTTCTGCAATGTCTATGGAAAGCAGCATAATGTAGCCATCATGCCAAGTGAGCTCAAGCGCGCCTTCACCTACGGGATCGCCATTGATGCCTCGGCGGTGGAGGGCTTCGGCGGCGAGATCCGCTCCGATCTGCTGCTTCATCCGGATCCCTCCACGCTGATCCAGCTTCCGTGGCGGCCGGAGCAGGGCAAGGTGGTGCGGATGTTCTGTGACATCTCCTATCCGGACGGCAGACCCTTTGAGCGGGATACCCGGAGCATCCTGAAGCGGGCAGTGGCAGATGCCGGCGCCCGGGGCGTTCAGTTCGCCTTTGGCGCGGAGATGGAGTTCTACCTGTTTCGCCTCGATGAATACGGTGAGCCCACCAGGATCCCCTATGATCATGCGGGCTATATGGAGATTGCACCGGACGACAGGGGAGAGACGATCCGTCGGGAGACCTGCCTGATGCTGGAGCGGATGGGGATCCGGCCGGAGAGCTCCCACCATGAGAGCGGCCCGGGCCAGAACGAGATCGACTTCCGGTACTCGGACCCCCTCACGGCCGCCGATAACGCCGTCACCTTCCACGCGGTGGTCCGCACGGTAGCGGCGCAGAACGGGCTTTGCGCCAGCTTTTCCCCCAAGCCCTTGGCGGACTGGGACGGAAACGGGATGCATATCAACGTCTCGGCCAAATGCGACGGAAATGCCCAGCCGCTGCCCAGCGTCATTGCGGGGATCCTGGAGAATATCCGGGATATGACGCTGTTTATGAATCCCTGTGAGGAGTCCTACTGCCGCCTTGGCCACGACAAAGCGCCCCTCTATGTGACATGGTCCGCAGAAAACCGCTCTCAGCTGATCCGCATTCCGGCGGCAGTGGGAGAATACCGTCGGGCCGAGCTGCGCTCTGCCGATCCGATGACCAATCCGTACATTGCCTATGCGCTCTTGATCTACGCCGGACTGCATGGACTTGAGCATGACCTGCAGCTCTGTCCGGCGTCGGATTTCAATGTCTACACCGCGCCTGCGGAGATGCTGGACGGGCTGCAAAAGCTGCCCGGCTCACTGGCTGAGGCTGCCGCGCTGGCAGAGGCAAGCGCGTTTATTCGCCGGCATCTCCCGGAAGCCGTGATCTCCGCCTATTGTCATCGGTGAGCGACCTGCCGGAAACGGGCGAAAGGAGGGGAGAACATGGTCTTTCAGGAACGGACATACAGTGTTCTGATCGTCACAGCCTCGGACAGCTTTACTGCGAAGATCATGCCGCTGCTCCCCGTAACGGATTACTGGCCGGTGACGACGGTACACAGTGTCGGAGAAGCACGCCGCAGGATCGCGGAAGCGTCATTTGATATCGTGCTGATCAACTCGCCGCTGCCGGATGATTTCGGGATGCAGCTGGCGGTGGATATCTGTACCGGAAGCGGCGCCGGCGTGCTGCTGCTGGTGCGGAACGATCAATTCGATGATATCTACGCAAGGGTCGTTGGGTACGGCGTGCTTACGCTGTCCAAGCCCACCGGTATGCAGATGGTGGCGCAAAACCTGCGGATCCTCTGCGCTACCCGCGAACGGATGCGCCGGATGGAGGCAAAGCAGGCCACGGTGGAGGAAAGGATCGAAGAGATCCGGCTGATCAATCGGGCCAAATGGCTGCTGATCGAGTGCCTTGGCATGACAGAGCCGGAGGCCCACCGCTATATCGAAAAGCAGTCCATGGATCAGCGCCTATCCAAGCGGGAGGTGGCGGAATCCGTGATCAAGACGTACAAATAGTACAAGGCTCACGCGTACAGCCGTGCGTCAGATCAGAAATACACCGCTTGACAAAGCGCTGCAAGCCGCAGCAAAAAACCGGCCGTTGAACGAGGCCACCCATCAGGGGACGTTTGCCCCTGATGGGTGTTTTCTTTTGGCTGCAAAAGAAAACACCCGAAATCCGAGGATTTCAGGTGTTGTTTTGGAGCTGCTGGGCGGATTCGAGCCGCCGACCTCATCCTTACCAAGTGATAAAATGCCCTCCAGCCGCTGCGGCACAAGGGTTTGTGGGCCTTCTGTCAAAGGGCCGTCAATGGCAATGGTCGTTCTGCCATTCAGACAGAGAGTGACATCTCCCAAAGCGCATGCTGTTGGAAACGGCTTATTACATCAGAACGGACATGACAGTCAAAAGAATCGCCAGAAATGCAAAGCTGATCCCGGAAAACAGGAGAAGAAAACTCTTTCCGCTATTGGGAACACGGCGCGTATATTCCCGAAATGTAATGAGGCTTGCAAGGGAAGCCACCAGCGTCCCTGCACCGCCCACATTGACGCCAACCAGAAGAGCGCGGGCATCCTGCGTGAAGCGACTGAGCAGAATGGCGGCAGGGACATTGCTGATGATCTGGCAGGTGAGCGCGGAGATCAGCATCGTTCCGTGGGACAAAAGGCGGGCGAACAGCCCCCGGACGGATTCCATCCGGGCAAGATTGCCGGAAAAGGTGAAGAAAGCGGCGAAGGTAGCCAGCAGTCCCCAGTCTACGGTCTTCAATGCGTGCCGATCCAGAAACCAGAGTACCAGAACAATGACAGTCAGGCCAAGAACATAGGGTGCCAGCCGCAGCACCATGGCGACGGCTAAACAGAACAGTCCACCATAGACGGCAGCCTGGCGGGAGTCTACTGTGACCTGCACTTCCGGCACGGAAAGCCGGTCTTTGGGAAATGCCAGGCAACACAAGAGAATGAGAACGGTAGACAGAATGAAGGGCGGCAGCATTGCCGAAAAGAACATCCTTGCGGAAAGATCGTAATAGCTGAAAAGATAAAGATTCTGCGGATTTCCGAAGGGCGTGATCATTCCGCAGAGATTGGCGGCGCAGTTTTGCAGAATGAACAAGAGCGCGGCGTGCTTTTCCTGACCGGTAGAGGAAAGGACAAACCAGCCAAGCGGCAGAAATGTCAGCAAGGCGGTATCATTGGTCAGAAGCATAGACCCGAACATGGTGATGACCACCAGTGCTGTACATACGCCCCGAACCGTGGAAAAGGTGTGCACCATCCGCTGCGAAAGAGCGGAAAAGATCTGCAGGTCTCGCAGAGCACCTACCACCGCCAAAACACTAAACAGGCAGGAAAGCGTTTTGAGGTCGTAATAGCCTAAGTAGTCCCTGTCGGGAGGGACAAAGAACGCCGTTGCAGCCGCAGCCAGCAGTGAAATGGCCAGCATAGCGTTAGTACGGCACCAGCATTGAATCTTACGCATAAAAAATCCCTTTCGCGTGAAAAATGCAAAATTTCGCGTGTATATTTCCGTGAAGAAGATAACACATTTCGGGATGATTTACAATGAAGTTCTATTAACCCGGCAAATACCAGAAGGCAACGCAAATCGGCACATATTTTGCGCTGCCGGAAACAATAAAAAGATCATTTCAAAAACGGCAGCTTTCCGCGCGAAGTTGTGGTATTTGTGTTTGCTGCCAGGAAAGGAGCTGCTTCAATGGCCAAGAAACGCGCCAACGGCGAGGGCAATATCCGCAATCGGTCAGATGGCCGCTGGGAGGGTCGCTACACCACAGGATACCACGCGGAAACCGGTAAGCGCATTATCAAAAACGTCCTCAAAGTGCATTTTTGCAACAAAAAAGCACCGAAAACCGAAGTTTTCGATGCTTTTTGGAGCTGCTGGGCGGATTCGAACCGCCGACCTCATCCTTACCAAAAAGCCCTCCTGCTTTTTAGTGAGTACCCATTCATGTCAGGGAATCCCCCCGAATCCCTTGCAACGCAAGTGGTTCGGGGATTTCTATTTCCCGAGTTATGTTATCTTCTTTTCTCTTATTTTAGACCGTTTTATTCCGTCGTCTCATACCAGCCCTTGTACTTGGGGTTGCACAGGATGTGCCGGAGGGGCAAAAAAATGCCGGGCGGATCTCCTCCGTCCGGCATGTGCTTTTTTCCGATCGACGCCTATATCTCAGCGTAGTCTTGGAACTCGTTCTGGATCGTGATGACGAGCTGGCGGTAAGCCTCACAGTTGCGGTACTGCTCCTCCGCGTAGACGAGATAGATGGGCAGGTATGCGTCGCCAAAGGCAATGGGCAGGATATGGCTGACGATCTCGGGATCCCCGTATTTGAGCTGACTGTTCATCACACAGGTGAAGCTGTTGCTTTGGGTGATCTGGTTCATCGCCAGCGTGGGCGAGGTGATCTGCACCATGAAACGGGGCGTGAAGTGCAGCTGGGGGAACCATTTTTCCGCTTCGGTATAGAGGAGGGAGTGGGGCTTGGCGTGGAGGAACGTTACATTTTTCAAAGAGCTCAGGTCCAGCTCCAGGGGGTGCTGATAGTCGTAGGTGCCGTGCTGATATCGTTCCATGATCGGATTGGTCCGGGAGGTGACCAGGATGATCTTCTCCTTGGTGATGAGCTCTGAACGGTAGCCGGGTGTGGACACGGGCTTGCATAGAAAAGCGATGTCCAGGTTGTGGCCAATGATCTTCTTCTCCAGATAGTGCAGCATGTCCTGATCCATGTTGATCGTGACAGCGGAATCCTTCAGCCAGAAACGGGGGAGGAAGCGGGAAATGATATAGTCTCCCAGGATGAGGGGGACGCCCAGAGAGATCACCGTCTTTGCCGGACTCCGCAGGGAGTCCATTTCGATCTCCAATTTCTCCTCAAGCTTTAAAAACTGCTGAGCATAATAGAGATAGAGCGTTCCTGCCGGGGTCAGAGAAATGGGCGTAGTGGAACGGTCGAAGAGTTTGACGGCAAGGCGGTCTTCCAGGTTTGAAACATACCGGCTTAAAGCGGAGGGAGCGATGTAAAGAAGCTCCGCGGCTTTAGAAAAGCTTCTGCTGGCCGCAATGTTGCTGACATACCAACAATCTTTTGTGTTCATCGATTTTCTCCTTGTGACATAGCATGACCAGAAGGCAGCGCTGCATGATGGATCCTGCGTGATGACCGAAATAGAGAAATCTTTTTTACAGTTTATTACAACTTAACAAAAAAGTCAACTTTAACATGACAAAGGAAGTATTGGACAATTCGACAGTTTCGGACTACAATACAATTGCACGGTGTAGAAAAATGACGAAAACCGTTATAAAAGCGGGATAGGCGCGCACATCCGGCTTTTAGAAATCACATTGAAAGTATTTAGAAATCACATTGAAAGTATGAGGTGGCTTGCTATGACAAAAATTATGCTTGACAAGATCGTTCGTCGAAACGGAAATCGTACGGACGGCGCGATCCAGTTCGGACAAAAAGCGGACGGCTCTTTTTATGAGATCCCCTTGATCATCATCGAGGGCAAAAAGCCGGGACAGACACTGCTGGTAGACTGCGCTACCCATGGCGATGAGACGGAGGGCACGGAGGCCATCCTTCGTATGGCGAAAGAACTTGAAAGCGGAAACTTCGCCGGGACCTTTGTGGGCGTGCCTGCCTTGAACATGGAGGCGTTTACCACCATCCGCCGGACCTCTATGGTAGACGAGGCCAACCTGAACCGGATCTATCCGGGGAACAAGGACACCTATATCACGCATCGTCTGGCTGCGGTCTACCTGGAGCGTGTGATCCCCTTCGTCGACGTCTGCATCACCTTCCACGGCGGCGGCGATGTGCTCCACCTGGAGCCCCTGGTGGGCTATATGCCCTGCGGCGGCGAGGTCGAGGAGCGGAGCCGGGTCCTGGCGGAGGCGTTCAACTTCCCCTATGTCTGGAAGATCGGCAATCTGCCCTTCAGCGGCAGCTCCGCCCCGGAGTACTGCGCGAGGGGCGTGGCCACCATCGTACCGGAGATCGGGTCCCATTGCGGCCGCCTGTATGACCGGGAGAAGAACATCCGAATGAGCTGTGACGGTATCCGCAATGTGATGATCGCCATGAAGATGCTGGATATGGCTCCTACGGCTCCGGTGGAGAAGAAGCTCATAGAGCTGCACTATATCCACTCTTACAACGGAGGCATCCAGACTCCTGTCAAGCAGCCCAACGAGATCGTGAAAGAGGGCGAAACGCTCTGCATCATGCAGGACGTCTACGGCAATGTGATAGAGGAACTGAAAGCTCCTTGGCCCGGTGTCGTCATCGGCTTCTGGAGCGTGCCTGTCATCCACCCCGGTGACTGGTGGTCCCTGTTCGCCAAGCTGCTGTAAGGCCGCTGGCGGATATCCAAACAGCCCCATTGCCCCGAAGGACTGTAAACTTATGCTTTGAAAGAAAGGGAGAATACGATGAAGAAGCTATTTGCACTATTGCTCTGCGCGGCGATGATCCTGTCTCTGGCGGCCTGCGGCGGGTCCAGCGGACAGCCGGCAGACTCCGGAAGCGCGGAGACCGTTAAGATCCGCGTAGCCGTGTCTTCCTCCGACGGAAACCCCATGACCGACTTGGTCTACTACTGGCAGGAGCAGGTGGACAAGCTTCTCCCCGGTCGTGTGGAATGGGAGAACTTCGTCAATGCCTCCATCGGCAACGAACGCGAGCAGATCGAGATGGTGATCGACGGCACTCTGGACGCCGCCCTGGTGGGCCCGTCCAACATTACGGCTGTCGCTCCCTCCAACGCTGTCCGCCTTCAGGACATGCCCTTCCTCTTCCGCAGCGGCGAGGAGCTCTACGCCGCGGGCGCGGAGTGGATGAACGCCAAGATCAACGAAGAGGGCGAGCCCTACGGATATACCACCATTTTCTATGAGTATATCATGGGCCAGGAGATCGAAAACAACCGCAATCCCATCTATACCCCCGAGGATGTGAAGGGCCTGAAGGTACGCAGCTACGACTCCCCGGGACCCTTCAAGTTCCTGGAAGCCTGCGGCGGTCTGCCTGTGTCCCTGGCGTTCTCCGAGCTGTACACCGGCCTGCAGCAGGGCGCGGTCGACGGCGTGTACACCACGGCGTCCAACTACGTGCCCCAGAAGCTGGTCGAGGTCTGCAAATACCACACCAAGATGGAGATCACCAGCCTGGGCATGACCATGATGTTCAGCCTGAACTCTCTGAACAGCTATCCCCAGGATGTGCAGGACGCGCTGTTTGAGGCCGGCAAGCTGACGGAGAATTACTGCCAGGAGGTCGTCAGCCCCGAGACCAAGGCCAAGACCTATGACGCGATCGCCGCTGCCGGAGTGGAGATCAACGAGGTGACGGATGAGCAGTACGAGGTCTTTGTCAAGAAGGTCGAGGACTACTGCTACGACGACCTGCGGGAAGAGGTGGGCCCCGAGCTTTGGGACTTCTGTGTGGACTGGCTGAAGGAGTACCGCGCCAACCATTGATTCTCTCTTAGAGCGCGGCGGCCGGAACGGCCCGGGGCGCTCTGACTAAATCGGAGGAAGAAACGAGGTATACTATGAAGAGACTCTATGCGGCATACAACAACTTTGAGAAATTCGTCATCGGGCTCATCATGCTGCTGCTGATCTTTATGGGTCTGGCCCAGGTGATATGCCGGTTCGTGCTGGAGATCCCCCTGGCTTGGGCCGAGGAACTGATGACGTTCTGTCTGGTGTGGGTGACCTACCTGGGAGCCAGCAGTGCGGCGGAGGAGCGCAAGCATATCATGGTCAGCCTAATCGTGGACTCATTCCCCGGTCCGCTTAGAAAGATATTCACCATACTGTCCCAGCTGATCTGGGTGATCTGCGATTTCCTCATGGTGTACCTGGGCTATATCGTCACCAAGAACTATATTACCCGGAATGCGATAACACTGGGCGGGAAATACCCCTATTGGATCGCGTCCATCGCGATCCCGTTGGGGATGCTCCTGATCATTATCCGGGTCGCGATCTTGATCGTGAAGACCTTCCACGGCGAAAGTGACACGCGCTCTCAAAAGGAAATTGTAGAGGAGGAGATTGCCACATGAATACCGCTCTCATTCTCGGCGTGTTTTTTGCGCTGGTCATCTTCAAGGTCCCCATCGCGTTCGCCATGATCCTTGCCTCGGTCGTCAGCTGTCACATCTTGGGCCTCGCGCCTCTGACGGCCATTGCCTCCGCGGCAATGAACTCCCTGATGTCCTATCCCCTGCTGGCCATCGCCTTTTACGTCTTCGCGGGCAACGTGATGACCCGGGGCGGTATCTCCAAGAAGCTGTGCAGTTGGATCGGTACTATCTTCAACCGCTTCCGGGGCGGCCAGGGCATGGTCACCGTGGTGTCCTGCGCGTTTTTCGCGGCCCTGAGCGGCTCGGCCTCGGCCACCACCGCCTCCATCGGGTCCATGATGGTGCCGGAGATGGAAGAGCAGGGCTACCGCAAGCCCCAGGCCCTGGCGATCGCCGCCGCGGGCGGCGTCATCGGGCCGGTGATCCCTCCCAGCGTGATGTTCGTGCTCTACGGCGTGACCTGTGAGGTCTCCATCGGCAGCATGTTCATCGCCGGCATAATCCCCGGCGTCATGATGGCGGTCTTCCTGTGTGGGGCAGTGTACCTCTCCGCGAGGAAGGCGGGACTGCAGGGCAACGGCGGAGCGTTCAGCATCAGGAAATTTGGCGCCGCCATGTGGAAGGCAAAGTGGGCGATCCTGGTGCCGGTGATCATCCTGGGCGGCATCTACTGCGGCGTCTTCACGCCCACGGAGGCCGGCGCGGTGGCGTGCGTGTACGCCATCATCGTGGCCCTGTTCATCGATCGGACGCTGGATCTGAAGGGCCTGGTCCGCTGCTCCGCGGAGTCCGCCGTGACGGCGGCCACCGTGCTGCTGCTGCAGGCGGCGGCGGGCATCTTCGGCAAGGTGCTGACCCTGGCTCAGGTGCCTCAGCAGCTTTCCGGCGCGATCTTGTCCATTGCCGGGAACCGCTTCATGGCCCTGCTGCTCGTCAACATTTTGCTGCTGATCGTGGGCTGCATCATGGACGGCGGCGCGGCTCTGGTCATCCTGTCGCCCCTCCTGCTGCCGGTGGTACAGGCCTTCGGCGTGGACCCGATCACCTTCGGCATCATCATCTGCCTGAACCTGAGTATCGGCGCTATCACCCCGCCGGTGGGCTCGTGCCTCTTCGTGGCCAGCGTCATTGGCGAGACGCCCATGGAAAAGATCGCCCGAGCGGTGGTCCCCTTCCTGCTGGCGGAAGTGCTGGTCCTTGTTTTGGTGAATGCGGTTCCCGTGCTCACGACGGGACTTGTGGGCCTGCTCGGCTGAGGACGGCGCACCGGTTCCCCTGTTTACCTTGTAGCGACCATTGTCCGAAACGACGATCGTTTCAAATATTTTATTGAAAGAGGTGCTATCATGTCTCAAATAAAATTGGATGTCATCGTCAGTCAGTCTGGAAACCGCACGAACGGCTTCATCAACTATGGACAAAAAGCCGACCTGTCCTTCTATCAGATCCCCGTCATCATCATTGAGGGCGGCAAGCCCGGCAAGACGCTGCTGGTGGACGGCGCGACCCACGGCGACGAGACCGAGGGCTCCGAGGCGATCATCCGCCTGGCCGGCGAGCTGGAGGGCAAGGAGTTCAACGGCACCTTCGTGGGCGTTCCCGCCCTGAACATGGAGGCGTTTACCACCATCCGGAGATCCACGCTGGTGGATGAGTTCAACCTGAACCGTGTGTTCCCGGGCCGAAAGGACCAGTACACCACTCACTATCTGGCGGCTACTTATATGGAGCGTGTCGTGCAGTTTGCCGATGCGGTCATCAGCTTCCATGGCGGCGGCGACGTCCTGCACCTGGAGCCCCTGTGCGCGTATCTGCCCTTTGAAAGTGCTGACGATCAGGTGGCCAAGACCAGCTATGAGATGGCCAAGGCGTTCAACGTGCCCTTCCTGTGGTCTCAGCAGAACCTGCCCTTCAGCGGCATCTCCTCTCTGGAGTACAGAAAGGCGTTCAATGTCCCCTCCATCATCCCCGAGATCGGGTCTCAGTGCAGCCGCCTGCACAACCGGCAGCGGGATATCAACACCTCCTACAACGGCATCAAAAATGTCATGGCCTATCTCGGCATGATCCCCGATACCAAGCAGGAGCCGGTCTCCATGGAGCATATCGAGCTGAACTACCTCCACTCCCGCAACGGCGGCTTCATGACCCCCGTGAAGAAAGAGGGCGAGTATTTCGAGGCCGGCGATCTGCTCTGCGTCATCGACGACCTGTTCGGACGCCGCGTGGAGGAAGTCTACGCGCCGTGGAAGGGCGTGGTCATTGGCTTCTGGAGCGTGCCCGTGATCCACCCCGGCGACTGGTGCTCTCTGGCCGCCAAGCTGATCGATCCTCCCGCCGGCTACAAGGCGTGATGACAGCGGATCTGCTTTGAACGCTCCGGTCTCCAGGCGGTGCCTCAGGCATTCTTGGAAAAGAGGCCGTGCCGCCGGCGCATAGCTGATGTGCGTTATGCCGCTGTCCCAAAGGGGAACATGCCGAACGAGGTGGACCGTTGCTGGCGTTTCAAGTCAATGAGGTCACTGATTTTGGGTGCGGCAGACTTATCCGTCTGCCGCACTCTGCACGAAATGAGACCATGGCGGCTCCTATGGAATGTGGGAGGACGCCGCCCTCTTTCTCGAAGGGCAAGACGAACGAAAGAATATGGAAGGGGCAAGAATATGATCCAGGTAATTATGAGACCCACGCTGTACAAGTACAGCACCTGCAAGGAATTTGCAGAGGGCTTTTCCCTGAGCGAGCGGGACCTGATCCTGACCAACGAATACATCTACGCACCGTATTTCGGAAAGCTGGCCCTGCCGTGCCATGTGGTATATCAGGAGAAGTACGGTATGGGCGAGCCCAGCGACGTCATGGCTGAGGCCATCCTGAAGGACATCGGCGGCCTGACCTTTGACCGCATCATCGCCATCGGCGGCGGCACCATCATCGATCT
>CAKTOK010000013.1 GCA_934589835.1 uncultured Oscillospiraceae bacterium
ACGGCGGCCATGGCGCCGATCTCCTTGCCGATCTGATAGTGGAACGCGTCCACCACACCGGCGATCTTCTTATCGTGCTCGGCCTGCGCCAGCAGATAGCGCATGTCGTTGGAGCCGGTGTAGGCCACCAGACCGCCGCGGCCGGAGAGCATGCGGTGCATCTCCCCCTCGGTGTACTTGCCGGAGAAGCACTGCTTCACCAGCTGACCGGTGGGCAGGGAGCCGGAGCGCTCGGGAGAGAAGGGACCCTCGCCGTCCAGTGCGTTCTGGGTGTCCACCACGCTGCCCTTCATGTGGGCGCCGATGGAAACGCCGCCGCCCATGTGGCAGACGATGAGGTTCAGCTCCTCATATTTCTTGCCCTGCTCCTTGGCAAAGCGCTTGGCCACGGCCTTCTGGTTCAGGGCGTGGAAAATGCTGACACGCTGGAACAGGGGATGACCGGCATAGCGCGCCACATCAGCCATCTCATCGATGACCACGGGGTCAACGATGTAGGAGGGGATGCCCAGCTCGTCGCCGATCTCGCGGGCGATCAGACCGCCCAGGTTGGAGGCGTGCTGCCCCTGCACGCCGATGGTGCAGTCCTTGACCATGTTGTCGTTGACGGCGTAGGTGCCGCCGCGGATGGGACGCAGCAGACCGCCGCGGCCGCTGACCGCAGACAGAGTGCGGGCATCGAAGCCCTGCTCCCGCAGGGCGCGCATGACCAGATCCCGACGCCAGTCCTTCTGGGCAGGGATGGAGTTGAACTGGGAGATGTCCTCTGCGCTGTGGCGCAGGGTCTTGTCGAAGAGAAGCTGCTCGTCCTCATATACACCGATCTTGGTAGAGGTGGAGCCGGGGTTGATCACGAGAATTCTGTAAGGCATGGTTCGTTTCCTCCTAAGCTCTGATGTTCCGTCAGGCGCGTCCGGCGCGCCCTGTAAATCGCTAACCCTCATTATACAAAATCTTTTCCCGTCTGTAAATGGGTTTTTGTGCAAAAAAGGCGAGGTTTGCACGGGGGTATTTGACAAAGCGCGGTATATGCCCTAAAATAGGAGGAAGTATCTGCACCGTATTATGAGCCGTCCTTCCATTCGGGGCGGCGGAAAAGGAGATAGACCACCTATGGAGAAGAAAACGTTTTATATCACGACCCCCATTTACTACCCGTCGGACAAGCTGCATATCGGCCACACCTACTGCACCGTGGCCACCGACGCCATCGCCCGCTATAAGCGTTTGCAGGGCTACGATGTGATGTTCCTCACCGGCACCGATGAGCACGGACAGAAGATCGAGACCAAGGCGGAGGAAGCGGGCATGACCCCGCAGGCCTTCGTGGACCGCATCGTGGACGGTGAGCGCGGCGTCCGCGATCTGTGGAAGCTGATGAACATCTCCAACGACCGCTTCATCCGTACCACCGACGATTACCACTGTGCCGCTGTGCAGAAGATCTTCAGGAAGATGTACGACAACGGCGACATCTATAAGGGCGCCTATAAGGGCAAGTACTGCACTCCCTGCGAGTCCTTCTGGACCGAGAGCCAGCTGGTGGACGGCAAGTGCCCCGACTGTGGCCGTGAGGTCCACGACGCCGAGGAGGAGGCCTATTTCTTCCGCCTGAGCAAGTATGCCGACAAGGTCCGGCATCTGCTGGAGGACACCGATTTCCTGCAGCCCCGCTCCCGCGTCAACGAGATGGTGAACAACTTCATCAAGCCCGGTCTGGAGGACCTGTGCGTCAGCCGCACCAGCTTCACATGGGGCATCCCTGTAGATTTCGACCCGGGCCATGTGGTGTATGTGTGGGTGGACGCGCTGTTCAACTACTGCACGGCGCTGGGGCTGGACAACGACCGCTACCACGATTTTGACAAGTTCTGGCCCGCTGATTACCACATTGTAGGCAAGGAGATCGTCCGGTTCCACAGCATCATCTGGCCCGCCATGCTGATGAGCGTGGACCTTCCCCTGCCCAAGCACGTCTACGGCCACGGCTGGCTGGTCATCGACGGCGGGAAGATGTCCAAGTCCAAGGGCAATGTGGTGGATCCCTATGTGCTGGCGGAGATGTTCGGCGTGGATGCTCTGCGCTTCTTCCTGCTGCGTACCTTCCCCTTCGGCTCCGACGGCAACTTCTCCAATGAGCTGCTGATTAGCACCATCAACACCGACCTTGCCAACAAGCTGGGCAATCTGGTGAGCCGTACCACCGGCATGGTGGAGAAGTACTTCGGCGGCGCCCTGCCTGCCGGCCGCGAGGACGCCCCCGAGGACTGCGATCTGAAGAAGACCGTCTGCGCCCTGCGGGACCGCTATGAGGCGGAGATGGACAAGCTCCAGCTCCAGAACGGGCTGGACGAGATCTTCAGAGTCATCGACCGCGCCAACAAGTATATCGACGAGACCACCCCCTGGACGCTGGGCAAGGACGAGAGCAGGCACATCCGGCTGGCCACGGTGCTGTATAACCTGCTGGAGACGATCCGCATCTGCACCACGCTGCTGACCCCCGTGATGCCGGCCACCTGCGAGAAGATCTTCGCCAAGATCGGCGCCGATGAGACCTGCCGCAGCTGGGCCAACGCCAACGTATGGGGCGTGCTGCCGGCGGACGCCGCCATCGCCAAGGGCGAGAACCTGTTCCCCCGCGTGGACGCCGAGGAGACGCTGGAGAAGCTCAACGCCCTTCAGGAGGCCCAGAGGAAGGCGGCCCGGCCCGCTGTCGAGCTGGAGCCCTATGTGGCCGAGGAGGTGGACTTCGACACGTTCCTGAAGTCCGACTTCCGCGCCGTGAAGATCAAGAACTGCGAGGCGGTGAAGAAGTCCGATAAGCTGCTGAAGTTCACGCTGGACGATGGCAGCGGCACCGACCGCATCATCCTCTCCGGCATCCACCAGTACTACGAGCCGGAGCAGCTCATCGGCAAGACGGCTATCGCCATTTTGAACCTGCCGCCCCGCAAGATGATGGGCATTCCCTCCTGCGGTATGCTGATCTCCGCCGTCCACAAGGAAAAGGGCGAGGAGAAGCTGCACCTGATGCTTATTGACGACAGCGTGCCCGCCGGCGCCAAGCTTTGCTGAATCCGCAAATAAAAAAGCCCTGACCGCATAGCGGTCAGGGACTTTTTTTGCGGTCATGGGATGCGGAACAGCCGCTTGCCGTTCTCTGTGGTGATACGGGCCAGCTCCTCCGGCGTGACGCCCTTCCACTCCGCCAGCTTCTCCGCTACCAGATGGACGTAGCCGGAGTCGTTGCGCTGTCCCCGATAGGGTGCCGGCGTCATGTAGGGGCTGTCCGTCTCCACCAGCATCCGGTCCAGCGGCGTCACCGCCGCCACCTCCGGCGCGCGGCGGGCGTTTTTATAGGTCACAGGCCCGTCGAAGCCCAGATACCATCCGCGCTTCAGCAGCTCCCGCGCCATCTCCGGACTGCCGGAAAAGCAGTGAAACACGCCGGTGATCTCGGGGAACTCCTGCACAATGGCCAGCGTGTCGGCGTGGGCCTCGCGGTCGTGGATGATCACCGGCAGGCCCAGCTCCCGCGCCAGCGCCAGCTGGTCCCGCAGCACCTGCTGCTGCAATTCCCGCGGCGGATTCTCCGCCCAGTAGTAGTCCAGCCCGATCTCGCCGATGGCCACCACCTTCGGCTGCCGCGCCAGTGCGCGGATGGCCTCCAGATCGCTGGCGGTATAGCCGCCGCAGCTCTCCGGATGAATGCCCACCGCCGCGTAGACATGGGGATACGCCGCCGCGTACGCCGCCGCCCTGCGGGAGCTGGCCACATCGCAGCCCGGGTCCAGCACCAGCCCGACGCCCCGCTGCGGCAGCGCCGCCAGCAGCGCGTCGCGGTCGGCGTCAAACGCCTCGTCGTCGTAGTGGGCATGGGTGTCGAACAGCACGGTCACTCCTCCAGATGCACGCGGCCCAGCTTGGTGCTGTCCACATACTGTTCCTTGATCTCCCGCAGACGGGCCATGTGGGGCTGCTCCATGTGGATGCGCTGGTGCGCTGCGCTTTCCCACCGCTCCAGGAGCAGCAGCTCGTTCTCGTCCTGCGCCGAGAAATAGTAGTCATACGCAAGGCATCCCGCCTCGCCGCGGATGGCGGTGAGGATGCCCTCCTCCACGATCTGACGGACAAACGCCTCGCGGCAGCCGGCCTTGGCGTGATACCGCACATACAGAATCAGTTGTTCCTCCATAGAACACACCTCCATACAGATAGTGCCCCCATTGTAGCACAACCGCAGCGCCGGCGCAAATTTTTCCGCCGTGCAGGCAAAAAATCATTTACAAGCTGTATAAAATAGGGTATGATTTACGGGCTGTATAAAAAATATACGGGGTGAGAGAGATGGCAACGGATTTTTCCAGAACATTGAGCCTGCTGCGGCAGGAAAAGGGGATCAGCCAGCGCAAGGCCTCGGCGGCGCTGGGCATCAGTCAGGCGCTGCTGAGCCATTACGAAAACGGCATCCGAGAGCCGGGGCTCGCCTTCGTGGCGCGAGCCTGCGACTTTTATCATGTGTCGGCGGACTTCCTGCTGGGACGCACCAACTCCCGGGACGGCGCCATCATCGAGGCGGCGGAGTTGTATGACGCCAGCGACGAGAAGGGCACGCTGAAGGGCAGCATTCTGGCCACGCTGCAAAAAAAGCTGGTGGTGAACACCACCGGCGTGCTGTTCGACCTGCTGGGCAAATGCGGCGACCGGACGGCCATCACCGCCGCCGGAGACTATCTCAGCACGGCACTGTACACGCTGCTGCGGCACTTCTACCGGCGGGGCGGCGGCAACGAGGACTTTTTTGCCACCGACGCGGTGGATTTTGACGCCGGTGTGGTGGACGCCGCCATGCTGCGCAGCCGGGCGTCCTATCTGCGGGCGCTGGCCGAGGCGGAGAAGCTGCCGGAGCTGAGCTCCGACGACCTGACCGCCGCGCCCGGTCTGGGCCAGAGCACCGCGCAGGTGGTTCACAACGTGGACGAGCTGGCGGGAAAACGGTGAATTTGATCTGCAGAGTGGTGTAACCGCCATTCATACATGTTCGTTAAACGGCTTGTAGGGGCGGACGACTCTGTCCACCCTGACGTTAACGGAATAGCTTTCTTGCGGGCGGACAGAGTCGTCCGCCCCTACGAAATCTGACACTTCCCCAAGGAGGTTACTTTATATGTTTGACCAATCTCATATTCGCAACTTTTCCATCATCGCCCACATCGACCACGGTAAATCCGTTCCCCAATTTGCCTGACGGCAAATCGGGGGCCCCTATTTTATTGAACATCCTCGGCGGAAATGAATTCCGCCTGCGGCAAGGTTTTGCTGCGCAAAACGCTTGGACGCGCTTCGCGCGGACAGCGTGGATTTACTAAGGAGGCTTTACTATATGTTTGACCAATCTCATATTCGCAACTTTTCCATTATTGCCCACATCGACCACGGTAAATCCACGCTGGCGGATCGCCTGCTGGAAAAATGCAACGCCGTGCCGGAGCGGGAGATGGAAAACCAGCTGCTGGACAACATGGATCTGGAGCGGGAGCGGGGCATCACCATCAAGTCCCGCGCCGTGCAGATCTTCTACAAGGCGCAGGACGGCGAGGTCTACGCCCTGAATCTCATCGACACGCCGGGCCACGTGGACTTCAACTACGAGGTCAGCCGTTCTCTGGCCGCCTGTGAGGGTGCGCTGCTGGTGGTGGACGCCACCCAGGGCGTGGAGGCCCAGACGCTGGCCAACACGTACCTTGCCATGGATCACGACTTGGAAATTCTCCCCGTGTTCAACAAGATCGACCTGCCTGCCGCCGACCCTCTGAAAGCCAAGCAGGAGGTGGAGGATATCATCGGCCTGCCCGCGCTGGAGGCTCCCGAGATCTCCGCCAAGCTGGGCATCAACATCGAGGCCGTGCTGGAGGACGTGGTGAACAACGTTCCCGCCCCCAAGGGCGATCCCAAAGCGCCCCTGCGGGCGCTGGTGTTCGACAGCCAGTATGACCCCTATGTGGGCGTGGTGGTGCTGTTCCGCATCATGGAGGGTACCATCCGCAAGGGCCAGACCATCCACCTGATGGCCAGCGGCGCGGATTATACCATTCTGGAGTGCGGCTATCTGAAGCCGCTGGGCAACGAGCCTACCGACTGTTTACAGGCCGGTGAGGTGGGCTACTTCACCGCCAGCATCAAGAACGTGAAGGACACCCGCGTGGGCGACACCATCACCGACGCCGCCGAGCCCGCCACGGAGCCGCTGCCCGGCTATCGCCCCGCCCAGTCCATGGTGTACTGCGGCATCTACACCGAGGACGGCAGCAAGTACCCCGACCTCCGGGACGCGCTGGAAAAGCTCCAGCTGAACGACGCCAGCCTGACCTTCGAGCCGGAATCCTCTGTGGCGCTGGGCTTCGGCTTCCGCTGCGGCTTTCTGGGCATGCTCCACATGGAGATCATTCAGGAGCGGCTGGAGCGGGAGTTCAACCTTGACCTTGTGACCACGCTGCCCAGCGTTATCTACCACGTCTATAAGTCCGACGGTACCATGGTCAAGGTGGACAACCCCCACAACTACCCTGACCCCTCCCTGATCGAGCACGCGGAGGAGCCGTATGTGAAGGTGTCCATCATCAGCCCGCAGGACTATGTGGGCAACATCATGCCCATGTGTCAGGAGCGGCGCGGCGAGTTCAAGGACATGCAGTATCTGGACACCCATCTGGTGGAGCTGCACTATCAGATGCCCCTGAACGAGATCATCTACGACTTCTTCGACACGCTGAAGGCCAACACCAAGGGCTACGCCAGCCTGGACTACGAGCTGTCCGGCTACCGCACCAGCGATCTGGTGAAGGTGGATCTGCTGCTCAACGGCGACGGCGTGGACGCCCTGAGCTTCATCGCCCACCGGGATAAGGCCTACGGCCGCGCCCGCCGCCTGTGCGAGAAGCTGAAGGACAACATCCCCCGCCAGCTGTTCGAGGTGCCCATTCAGGCGGCCATCGGCGGCCGCATCATTGCCCGTGAGACGGTGAAGGCCATGCGGAAGGACGTGCTGGCCAAGTGCTACGGCGGCGACATCACCCGCAAAAAGAAGCTGCTGGAGAAGCAGAAGGAGGGCAAGAAGAAGATGCGGAATCTGGGAACGGTGCAGGTACCCACGGAGGCGTTTATGGCCGTCCTCAAGCTGGACAGCGACTGATGCTTCTTGCCCTCTCCGCCGCGTGGCGGCGTCCAAGCGTTTTGCGAAGCAAAACCTTGCCGCAGGCGGAATTTATTTCCGCCGAGGATGTCCAAGTCGGAGGGGTTCCCGCAAAACGCAGCGCGTTTTGTGGGGCGGCAAGAAGAAAATGCGGAATCTGGGAACGGTGCAGGTACCCACGGAGGCGTTCATGGCCGTCCTCAAGCTGGACAGCGACTGATGCACGGAAAACGCCCGCGGCATAGCCGCGGGCGTTTTGCAATGGAAAAGGGGCGGATCGCGCAGCGGTCCGGCCCCTTTTCTTCTTCATGATACGAGTACATAGCTGCCGGATGCCGGCGCCTCCGCCGCCGTCACCACCAGCCGCGTCTCCACATCGTAGGTGTCGGGCAGCTGCCGCGCGGCGGCCGCCGCGTCCTCCCCCGTGGGGAGATAGATGCGGTCAAACAGCTCCGCCAGCTGCGGCACGGACAGTCCGCTGTCTCCGCTGCCCCGCAGCGTCACGGACAGGGCCACCCCCTCCGGCAAGCTGCCGCGCAGGCTTCTGGCGAAGTCTGTCAGGATCTGCACATGGTCCGCGCCGCCGTTGGCGATGGCCGCGGTGTCTCCCGTGTCCGGATAGCAGAACCAGTCCAGCAGCACCTCGTTGAATCCCAGCTCGGCACATTTGCCTGCCAGCGCCGTGAGGTATCGGAGCACATCGGGATTGGTGGGATCCAGCCACGCGCTGCCACTCCCGTCATACCAGAGGCTGCCGTCCGCCTGCACCAGCGCCGTCTCCGGCAGGCCGCGGGCATAGGCGCTGTCCGCGAAGCAGCAGATGCGCCCCACGGTATGGCGTCCGGCAGACAGAAGCTGCTGCAAACAGTCCAGCGGGCGGCCCTGCTCCACAATGACGTTCTGAGGCACGCTCACCTGCGCGTCGAAGGTGATGCCGCCGTTTTCACGCTTCACGGCCAGCACCATGTCCTCCGGCGCCAGCTTCTCCAGAATGTAGTCCGCGCCCCACCACAGACAATCATCCGGCAGGCGCACAGCATGGAGCGCTGTCACCGGCGTCAGCTTGCTCTCCGGCTCCAGACGGTCGATGTCCACATCCTCCACCGGCGGTTTGTCCGATTCCTCCTCCTGATCGCGCCTGCCGAACGGCAGCTCCAGATGCACCTGTCCCGCCTCGTCGTAGACCAGGTAGTTCTGCACCACCAGATAGCCCACGGCGCCCAGCAGGACCAGCACCAGCACCACGATCAGGACGATCCTGCCGGCGGAGACGCGGCCGCGATAGCTGTTGTAGCCCTTCGTTGCCATAGGCAGGCCCTCAGGGCTGGATGCTGTCCACCAGCGCCACGCGGCGGGCATGACGTCCGCCCTCGAACGCTGTGGACAGGAAAATCTCCACCATGCGCTTGGCCAGATTGGGGCCGGTGATGCCCGCACCCAGCGCCAGCACGTTGGCATCGTTGTGGCGGCGGGTCATCTCCGCCTGCAGGCAGTCGGTGCACAGCGCACAGCGCACGCCGCCCACCTTGTTGGCGGCCATGGACACGCCGATGCCAGTGGTGCAGATGACGATACCCTTGTCGCATTCGCCGGCAGCCACAGCCCGCGCCACCTTCTCGGCATAAACGGGGTAATCCACGCTCTCCGTGGAGAAGCAGCCCACGTCCTCAAAGTCGATGTCGTGCTCCTCCAGCCAGATCAGAATGTCCTGCTTCAGCAGATAGCCGCCGTGGTCGCAGCCGATGGCAATTTTCATGGTCGCATTTCTCCTTTTTCTGTTATAGCCTGTGGAAGATGGGCCTTCCGCCCTCAAACGTGCAGAAATACCGGAACCCACACTGGCGCAGCAGCTCCTGCCGCTCTGGAACGGCGCAGCCCACCATGTCGCAGGAGTGGGCGTCGGAGCCGAGGGTGATGACCTCGCCGCCCATCTCGCGGTAGCGCCTGAGCAGCGGCGCGTCCGGCAGCGGCGTGTGGCCGCGGTTGGTATTGCACTCGATGCCCAGCCCCTTGGGGATCAGGGTGCGGAAGATGTCCTCCACCTGCCCCATGTGGTCGTCAAAGGTCATGTGCTCGCCCAGATTCTCGTTCATGTACCGCAGCGGCAGCGTCAGGTGGCCCAGCACGCTGAACCGTCCCCACTCCGCCAGACGCAGCACATCCTCCAAATAGCTGTCGATAAGTGCATGATAATACGTTTCCGTGTTTTTTTCAATGTAGTAGAAGTCAAAATTTCCAAATTTTTCACCGGCCATGTGGACGGAGCCGATGACGAAGTCCAGCTTCGGCGCGTGATCCAGCAGGTGCTGCGCCCGCTGAAAGCTCATGGTGGCCTCGCCCAGCTCCGCGCCCAGCCGGATGGTCAGCCGGTGGCCGTACAGGCGGCGCGCCTCCTCCAGCTCCGCCAGCGCCTTGGGCCAGTCGAAATCCCAGCGCGGCGCCTTTGAACCCCAGTAGATGGTGTCCACGTGGTCCGTGATGCAGATCTCGTCCAGCCCGTGGGCCAGCGCGGCCTCCGCCATGCGGGCAATGGTCTCGCTTCCATCGGGGGAACAGTCGGAATGGGTATGATAGTCAGCCAGATACATACGGCACCTTATTTCTTCTTATTGAACCCGAAAAAGCTTTTGCGCTTTTCATAGCTGCTCTCGCCCAGCGTCTCGTCGAACCGCTTCAGGGCCTCCTTCTGCTCGCGGTTCAGGTTCCGCGGCGTCTCGATGGTCACGGTGACGTACTGATCGCCGCGGCCCCGCCCATTCAGTGCGGGGATGCCCTTGCCCCGCAGACGGAACACCGTGCCGGTCTGGGTGCCCTCGGGAATGTCGTACTTCACCGGTCCGTCGATGGTGGGGATCTCCAGCGTCGCACCCAGCACCGCCTGACGGAAGGTGATGGGCGCCTCGCAGAACACATCGTTGCCCTCGCGGCGGAACAGCTCGTGAGGCCGCACCATCACCGTGATCAGAAGGTCGCCGGCGGGCCCGCCGTTCTTACCGGCGTTGCCCTGTCCCCGCAGGGAGATGGTCTGCCCATGGTCGATACCGGCGGGAATCGTGACCTTGATGGTCTTGCGCTTGCGGACCGCGCCGCTGCCGCCGCAGTCGGCGCAGGGCTGATGGATGATCTTGCCGGTGCCGCGGCAGCGCTGGCAGGGACGGGAGCTGGCGAACACGCCCATGGGCGTGCGCTGCTGCACCTGCACCACGCCGCTGCCGTGACAATCGGGGCAGATCTCCGGCGTGGTTCCGGGGGCGCAGCCGCTGCCCTTGCAGGAGGCGCACTGCTCGCTGCGCTCGATGGACACCTCTTTTTCACAGCCGAAGGCCGCCTCGGTGAACGTCACGGCCACGCTGGCGCGGATGCTCTCGCCCCGCTGGGGCCCGTTGCGGCGGGTCTGTCCGCCGCCGAAGCCGCCGCCGAAAAAGCTGCCGAAAATATCGCCCAGATCGCCGAAATCGAAGCCGCCGCCATAGCCGCCTGCGCTGCCGGCCCCTGCGCCGTAGCTGGGGTCCACGCCGGCAAAGCCGAACTGGTCGTACCGCGCCTTCTTCTCCGGATCGGACAGCACCTCGTTGGCCTCGTTGACCTCCTTGAACTTCTCCTCGGCCTCCTTGTCGCCGGGGTTCATGTCAGGGTGGTACTTGCGGGCCAGCTTTTTATAGGCTCTTTTGATCTCGTCCTCGGATGCGCCCTTGCTGACGCCCAGGACCTCGTAGTAATCGCGTTTGTTTTCTGCCATCGTACTTCTCTCCACTCAAAGGGGTGATAACACCACAAGAAGGGACAGGAAGCCCTGCCCCTCTCGTGGGAAATTCGTTACTTGTTCTGGTCGTCGTCATCGACTACCTTGTAATCGGCGTCGTAGTACTGCTGACCGCCGTTGGGATCACCCTGCGGCTGGCCGCCCATGTTGGGATCGCCCTGGGGCGCCTGCTGCTGGTACAGCTTTTCGCTCATCTTGTAGAACAGCTGGGTCAGCTCCTCGGTGGCGGCCTTGATGGCGTCGGTGTCCTCGCCCTTCAGCGTTTCCTTCAGCTTTTCCACGCCGGCCTTGATAGGCTCCTTCTCGCTCTCGGGGACCTTGTCGCCCACCTCGTTCAGCGTTTTCTCGGCCTGATAGACCATCTGATCGGCCTGATTGCGGATCTCTACCTTCTCCTTGATCTTGGCGTCCTCGGCGGCATACTGCTCGGCCTCCTTGACGGCCTTCTCGATGTCGTCCTTGCTCATGTTGGAGGAGGAGGTGATGGTGATGTGCTGGGCGTTGCCGGTGCCCAGATCCTTGGCGGACACGTTGACAATGCCGTTGGCATCGATGTCGAAGGTCACCTCGATCTGCGGCACGCCGCGGCGGGCCGGTGCGATGCCGTCCAGATGGAAGCGGCCCAGACTCTTGTTGGCAGCGGCCATCTCGCGCTCGCCCTGCAGCACGTTGACCTCCACGGAGGTCTGGTTGTCGGCGGCGGTGGAGAAGATCTGACTCTTCTTGACGGGGATGGTGGTGTTGCGCTCGATCAGGCGGGTGCAGACGCCGCCCATGGTCTCGATGCCCAGAGACAGGGGGGTGACATCCAGCAGCAGCAGGCCTTTGACGTCGCCGGTCAGCACACCGGCCTGCAGGGCCGCGCCCATGGCCACACACTCATCGGGGTTGATGCCCTTGAAGGGGTCGGAGCCGGTGAAGTTCTTCACGGCCTCCACCACGGCGGGGATACGGCTGGAGCCGCCCACCATCAGGACCTTGGCCAGATCGCTGGGCTTCAGACCGGCATCGGACATGGCCTGACGCACGGGGCCCATGGTGGCCTCCACCAGATGACCGGTGAGCTCATTGAACTTGGCGCGGGTCAGCGTCACGTCCAGATGCTTGGGGCCGGTGGCATCGGCAGTGATATAGGGCAGGTTAATGTTGCTGGTGGTCACGCCGGACAGCTCGATCTTGGCCTTCTCGGCGGCCTCCTTCAGACGCTGCATGGCCACCTTGTCGCCGCTGAGGTCGATGCCGTCGGTGCGCTTGAACTCGCTGACCAGATACTTCATGATGCACTGATCGAAGTCGTCGCCGCCCAGACGGTTGTTGCCGGCGGTGGCCAGCACCTCGATAACGCCGTCGTCGATCTCCAGAATGGAGACATCGAACGTGCCGCCGCCCAGATCGTAGACCATGATGCGCTGGGCCTGCTCCTTGTCCACGCCGTAGGCCAGCGCGGCGGCGGTGGGCTCGTTGATGATACGCTTCACGTCCAGACCGGCGATCTTACCGGCGTCCTTGGTGGCCTGACGCTGAGAGTCGGTGAAGTAGGCGGGGACGGTGATGACGGCCTCGGTGACGGGGCTGCCCAGATACGCCTCGGCGTCCGCCTTCAGCTTCTGCAGGATCATGGCGCTGATCTCCTGAGGCGTATAGCTCTTGCCGTCGATGGTCACGCGATGGTCGGTGCCCATCTCACGCTTGATGGAGGAGATGGTGCGGTCGGGGTTGGTGATAGCCTGACGCTTTGCCACCTGGCCCACCATACGCTCGCCGGTCTTGCTGAACGCCACCACGGACGGGGTGGTGCGGTTGCCCTCTGCATTGGGGATAACGACTGCCTCGCCGCCTTCCATCACGGCTACGCAGGAATTGGTTGTACCAAGGTCGATACCGATCACTTTAGACATAATGCTTGCCTCCTGATAAGTTTATCTTACATATATTTTTTGACGGGTTTAACAGGGCTGATCGGGCATGATGATCGCCGCGATGAGATAGGCCAGCAGGCCGCTGCCGCCCAGCAGGCTGAACACCACCCAGCCCAGACGCACCAGCGTGGAGTCGATGCCGAAATATTCGGCGATGCCGCCGCAGACACCGGCGAGCTTCTTGTCTGTGCTGCTCTTATAAAGCTTCTTTCCGTTCATCTTTGCGCTCCTTTCAGTTTGCCACCTTGACCATGGCAAATCGCAGTACCTTGTCGCCGATCATGAACCCCTTCTGGAATACCTCCACGATGGTGTTCTCGCCGGCGGCCTCGTCCTCCGTGTGCATCACGGCGTTGTGTTTCTCGGGATCAAAGGGCTGCCCCAGCGCGGGGATCTCAGTGACGCCCAGCTGGCTCAGCACCTCGGTGAACTGCTTGCAGATCAGCTCCAGCCCCTGCCGGTGGCCGTCGCCCTCCTCGAATTGCTGCACGCCCCGCTCCAGATTGTCCAGCACCGCCAGAAACGGCTTGATGGTGTCGGCCTTGGCCGTGTCGTACACGTGCTCCTTCTCGCGGGTGGTGCGCTTGCGGTAGTTGTCATATTCCGCCGCCAGACGGAGGTATTTGTCGTTGGCGTCCGCCAGCACCTTGGCCAGCTGCTCCATTTGCTCCATCTGGGACTTGGTGACGGTAAACGTCTCCTCCGCAGCCGCCGTCTCCTCAACAGGAGCTGCGGGCTGCTCCGCCGTCTCCGGCGTCTCCTCCATGGGGGTCTCCTTCATATCCTTCTCGCTCATTGTGTATCCTCCGGTAGCTGTTTTTTACCAAACATCCGGCTCAGGCTCTCGGCAAAGTAGCTGAGCCGTGCCGCCACGGCGGCATAATCCATACGGGTGGGTCCCACCACGCCCACGAGGCCGCGCATATTGTCGCCGATGTCGTAGCTGGCGATGACCACGCTGCTCTCCTTCAGGGCGTCGTTGACATTTTCCGGCCCGATGAGGATCTGCATGGGCGCGTCGCTCTGGGGCACCGGCAGGTCCTCCTTGTTGTCCACCATAAAGCTCATGAGATCGTGGGCCTTGTCGATGTCCCGGAACTCCGGAAACTTCAGAAGCTGGCTGGCGCCGTTGGTGAACACCTGTTGGTGCTGGGATTCCTCCAGCAGGGAGCAGGCGTACTCGGTGACACGGTTCAGCAGCAGGAACCACTGTCCCGTCACCTGCTCGCTGAGGCTCATGAGGGTGGCGTTCATCTTTTCCGGTCCCGCGCCGGTGAAATGCGTGTTCAGCAGGTGGCTCAGCTGGGGCAGCGTCTCCGCCTCCACCGGCAGATCCAGCCGCATCAGCTGGCTCTTCACCCGACTGTCCGACAGCATCACCACGGCGATGAAGTTGGCGTCGTCCACGGCGATCAGCTCGAAGCGCTGCACCGTGGCGGCGGTCCGGTGGTCCGCCACCGTATAGGTGGGATATCCCACAAAGCTGGACACCATCTGGCCCGCCTGACTGATGACCTGATCCACCTGCTTCATCTGGCCGGACAGGGCGTTGTTGATTTTGGCCGTCTCCTCGGGAGACAGGGCCTTGCGCTCCATCAGCTCGTTGACGTACAGGCGGTAGCCCTTGGCGGACGGCACGCGTCCCGCCGAGGTGTGAGGCTGCTCCAGATAGCCCATTTCCACCAGATCGGCCAGCTCGTTGCGGATGGTGGCGGAGCTGATCTTGCCGGGCATCTGCTCCACGATGGCCTTGGAGCCCACCGGCTCGGCGGTGTTGATGTAGCTGTCCACCACGATCTTCAATATTTGCTTTTTCCGATCTGTCAATTCCATAGCGTTCTCCGTTTAGCACTCACTCTTTTCGAGTGCTAAACGCAGTTTACCACCCTCCCCAGATAATGTCAATAGCCGCAATTTTAATTATTTGTGAACACCGGCGCAGAAAAGCGCCCTGCCATTTCGGCAGGGCGCCTCGGGGATTCACTTTACCTCCTCCGGCGGCTTGCTGCGGATAAACTCCTGCACCAGCGTGTAGATCACGGAGCACACCGGCACGCCCAGCAGCATCCCCAGCACGCCGAAGGCGCCGCCGCCCACGGTGACGGCCGCCAGCACCCACAGGCCCGGCAGGCCCACGGATTTGCCCACCACTCTGGGATAGATCAGGTTGCCCTCCACCTGCTGGAGGATCAGCAGGAAGATCAGGAACGTCAAGGCCTTGATGGGGCTTTGGAACACGATGAGGAACGCGCCGGTGGCCGCGCCGATCCACGCGCCGAAAATGGGGATCAGCGACAGCGCTGCGATGATCACCGATACCGGCAGGGCGTAGGGCAGCCGCAGGATCAGCATCCCGATGCAGCACAGGGTGCCCAGAATGAAGGCCTCCGTCACCTGACCGGTGACGAAGCTGGAAAACGCATTGTTGGTCAGGGACAGCAGCCGCAGCAGCCGGTCGGCGGCCCTTTGGGGCAGGATACGGCGCAGCAGCCGTCTGGACTGAGCCAGCAGCGTCTCCTTCTGGGCCAGCAGGTAGAGGGAGAACACCAGCGCCAGCAGGAAGTTCACCAGCGCCCCCACGATGGAGGTGGTGATGTTCAGCGTGGTATTCACCACGGAGTCGCCCTTCTCCTGCAAAAAGCCGGTGATGGTGGACCGCACGTTCTCCGCGTTCAGCGACAGCTCCGGCAGCGTTACGCCGTGGCCGGAGGCAAAGGCGCTGAGGCTGCCCCACCACGCCTGTATCTGCGCCACATAGGTGGGGATGTTGGCCGCCAGCGTGCTGGCCGCCTCCTCCAGGCGGGGGATGAGAATGAAGATGATGGCAAAGATGATGCCCAGAAACAGCACCATCGTCAGCACCAGACAGACGGGCCGCTTCAGCCGCCGGCTCCACCTGCCGCCGCCCTTGGCCGATGCACGGTCCCACAGCCGCTCCAGCGCCGTCATCATCAGATTCAGCACAAAGGCGATGCAGATGCCGATGAGCAGAGGGGACAGCAGCGACAGCAGCCTCGACAGCACGCTGCCGATGGCGGAAATGTTGTACAATCCCCAGAACAGCAGCACCGCAAAGGCAATGAGCAGCATCATACGCTGCATGGTCTTTTTGTTCAGATCCATGGTGGTCTCCACCCTTTCTGATCGTGTTTCCCCTATTCTACCATGTCTGCGGGCCATAGTCTATTAAGAATCTGTGTACATTTTCTCGGCTTGTGTCTTTTGCGGCGGCGTGCTATACTGTTGCCAATCAATTTACAGGAGGGACGAGCATGACCGTTACCGAAGCACGGGAAAAGCTGAAAAGCTATGAACAGACCAGCTTTGCGCTGGGCCACGCCATGGGCCTTTTGTACTACGACGGCGTCACGGTGGCCCCCAGAGGCGCCGCTGCCGTTCGGGGGGACAGCACGGCGGAGCTGAGCCGCATCGACTATCAGCTCACCACCGCGCCGGACACCGTGGAGATGCTGGAGACGCTGATGGCTGCCCGCTCGGAGCTGGACGATGTCACCTGCCGCAAGGTGGAGGAGTACTGGCGCAGCTATGACCGCACCCGCCGCATTCCCGAGGCGGAGTTTGTGGAGTACCAGCGCCTGTCGACACAGGCCGACGACGTGTGGCACACCGCCAAGGAGAACGACGACTTTTCCCTGTTTGAGCCGTATCTCCAGAGGATGTTCGACACACTGAAGCGCTTTGCCCTGTACTGGGAGCCGGATAAGGCCCCCTACGAGACGATGCTGGACCACTATGAGCGCGGCCTGACGATCTCCGCCTGCGACCAGTTCTTCGCCGCCCTGCGGCAGAAGCTGGTGCCCCTGATCCAGCGGGTCACCGCCCATGCCGGCCGCGTGGACGACACGCCGCTGCACGCAGACTTCCCCATTCCCATCCAGCGGGAGTTCTCCGACTTCATCATGGGCGTCATGGCCATCGACAGGAACCACTGCGCCATCGGCGAGACGGAGCATCCCTTTACCATCAACTTCTCTCGGGACGATGTACGCATTACCACCCACTACCACGCCGACATGGTGGCCTCTTCCCTGTACTCCGTGGTCCATGAGGGCGGTCACGCCCTGTATGAGCTGCACACCGGCCGCGAGCTGGCCCGCAGCAATCTGGGCAACGGCGTGTCCATGGGCATCCACGAGAGCCAGTCCCGCTTCTACGAGAACATCATCGGCCGCAGCCGTGCCTTCTGCGCCGTGATCTACCCGTGGCTGAAGGAGCACTTCGCGCCCCGTCTGGACAAGGTGACCGAGGACGACTTCTACCGTATGGTCAACAAGGCCGAGCCCTCCCTCATCCGCACCGAGGCCGATGAGCTCACCTACTGCCTGCACATCATGGTCCGCTATGAGCTGGAGAAGCGGATGTTTGACGGCAGCCTGACGGCTCACGACCTGCCCGCCGAGTGGAACCGGCTGTACAGGGAGTATCTGGGCATCGACGTCCCCAATGACCGGCAGGGCGTGCTGCAGGACTCCCACTGGGCCAACGGCAACATCGGCTACTTCCCGTCCTACGCCATTGGCTCCGCCTACGGCGCCCAGTATCTTCAGGAGATGTCCAAAGATCTGGACGTGGACGCGGTGGTGCGCGCCGGCGATCTGACCCCCATCAACAACTGGCTGGAGGAGAAGATCTGGAAGTACGGCTGCATGAAGGATCCCGTGGCACTGTTCGAGTCGGTCTGCGGCAAGTTCGACCCGGACTGCTATGTGGCCTATCTGGAGAAGAAGTTCACCGAGGTCTACGGCCTGTAAAAGCGAAAAAATGTCCGCGCACCGTGTGCGCGGACATTTTTTGCGTTTATACAGCGGCGCCGGCAGGCGCATCCGCCTTCTCTGGCTCTCCGGCGGCGGGGGACAGCTCCTTGATGAAGCAGCGGCGGCGCTTGTGCTGCTCCGTCTGAAAGTCCTTCCACTGGGCCTGCACCTTGTCGTTCAGCTCCAGCATGGGGCCGGTCTCCGCCTGCTTGATGCCCATTTTCAGGCACCCCTTCATGGCCTTGCTGAGAATCACGGCGTTGACACCCCGGGCCTGATAGTCCGGATGGACGGCGATGAGCAGCAGGTCCACCGTGTCGTTCTTCCGGAAGGCCTTCAGCACGTCTACCCAGCCGGTGGGGAACAGGCGGCCCCGATGCTTCTGGAGGGCGTTGGCCAGACTGGGCGCGCCCACACCGAAGGCGATCATCCGGCCGTCCTTGTCCATGACGAAGCAGGTGGTGTTGGGGTTGATGAGGGGCGCGAACTTGGCGGAGTACTTTCTGATCTGCTGCTCCGTCAGATCTACCGTGCCGTACAGCGGAGCGTAGGCCACGTTGACCAGCTCGAAAAATGGCTTCAGCAGCGGCAGATAGCCCAGCCGGCTCCTGGGGGACACGATGTGCAGGTGGTTCCGCTTGAGCACGAAGTCCGACAGCTTCTCCCACCGCTGGATGATCCGCTCATCTGTGGGCACGGTGATGAGCTCCTCGATCCAGTCCACATCCTTTCCGTAGCCCAGCGCGGCCATATGGTCGATGTAGTAGGGATAATTATAATAAGTAAAGAAGCAGCTCCGCCGGTCAAAGCCCTCCACCAGCATCCCCTCGCGGTCCATGTCGGTGAAACCCAGCGGCCCGTGGACCGCTGTGCAGCCCAGCTCCCGCGCCCAGTCCTCCACCGTGGCAAACAGGGCGGCAGAAACCTCGGGATCGTCGATGAAATCTACCTGCGTGAACCGCAGGCGGTTGGCGCCCCATTTTTCATTGGCCTTGCGGCTGTGGATGGCGCCGATACGCCCTACAAGCTCCCCGTCCCGCTCCGCCAGCCAGCAGCGCGCGTCGCAGTAGGAGAACGCCGGATTCTTCTGCCGGTCCCAGTCCGACAGATCATCGCCGTAGGTGGCCGGTACGAACTGCGGCACGCCGCTGTACAGCCGGTTGGGATAATCTACAAAACGGCGCAGCTGCGCCTTGGTGGTCACTTCTACAATAGAAACCATATCTGCTCCTCCTGAGCAAGCGTTTTCACACGCTCCCAGTGTACCCCTTTCTTTTCACAAAAGCAAGCGCATAAAATGCTGGCATCTTCTGCGGCGATGTGCTATACTCGCCTCAGAAACGTAAAAACGGGAGGAACGGGACAAAATGGAACTGCTTTGGTACGATATCCGCCGGCTGGACGAGGAGGCCATGGCCCGCACGGTGGCCATGATGGACGAGGAGCGCCGCCGCCGCGTCAGCGACATCGCCGGCGAGGATGACCGCAAGCGCACCGTGGCCGGCGAGCTGCTGGCTCGTCAGGTGCTGGCCCGCCGTCTGGGCTGCGGCGAGGGGGAGGTTCCCCTGCGCTGGGACGAGACGGGCAAGCCCGCCGTGGACGCGGAGGGCCTGTACCTCTCCGTCAGCCACTCCGGTCCCTACGCCGTCTGCGCCGCCGCCGGTGTGCCGGTGGGCGTGGATGTGGAGGTGGTCCGCGCTGCCGACGAAAAATTCATGCGCCGCGTCTGCTCTGAGGCGGAGATGGCCTACATCCGCGTGGGCGATGACGGCGACTGCGCCCGCTTCTGGGAGACGTGGACCGCCAAGGAGGCCCTGTTCAAGCTGACCGGCAAAGGCCCCCTGCTGGCCCTGAGCCGTCTGGCCGTACCGGCGGGCGTGGTGCTGGATCACGTCATGCAGCGGGGCTGCGCCCTGACCGTGGCCCTGCGCTTGCAATAAAATTTCTCCCGATTCTCTAAAAAAAGGCTTTTCACCTGCCCTTTCATTTGTTATAATTTAGACGAGAATAGTAGAGGAGGAGCTTTTGTATGATTCGAGTTGGTATCATCGGCTGCGGCAAGATCGCGCAGGTGCGCCATCTGCCCGAGTACGCAGCGAACCCCAATGCCGAGGTCGTGGCCTACTACGACAAGAACAGGGCCCGTGCCGAGGAGATGGCCGCCAAATACGGCGGCGACGTCTGCGACACCTATTTTGACCTGCTGAACCGCAGCGACATCGACGCGGTGTCCATCTGCGTAGAAAACCGCAGCCATGCGGAGATCTCCACCGCCGCGCTGTATGCCGGCAAGCACGTTCTGTGTGAAAAGCCCATGGCCGTCACGCTGGCGGAGTGCGAGTCCATGGTGGCCGCCGCCGAGCGCAACGGCAAGCACCTGATGGTGGGCCACAATATGCGCTTCGATCCGGTGCACCGCCGCGCCAAGCAGCTGCTGGATCGCGGCATCATCGGCGATGTTATCACGTTCCGTGCCGTGCTGGGCAATGCCGGTCCCGAGGGCTGGTCTGTGGACGAGGGCACCTGGTTCTTCGACAAGAACAAGGCCGCCATGGGCGCCCTGTCCGACATGGGCATCCACAAGGTGGACCTGCTCCAGTACCTGCTGGGCCAGAAGGTCATTGAGACGACGGCCAAGGTGGTCACGCTGAACAAGCGCGACAACGAGGGCCAGCTCATCGGCGTGGACGACAACGCCCTGTGCATCCTGCGGATGTCCGGCGGTGCGCTGGGCACCATGGCCGCCAGCTGGACCATTTACGGCCACGAGTGCCAGTCCACCTGCCTGTACGGCACCAAGGGCATCATGCTCATCTACAGCGAGACCTCCTCCCCCATCATCGTCAGCGATATGGAGGGCAACCGCACCAGCTACAGCCTGGATGTGCCCCACAACGGCAGCGGCGTCATCGACGAGTTCGTGGACGCGCTGGTCCACGACCGCGAGCCGGAGGTCTCCGGCCGGGAGGCGCTGACGGTGATGCGTACCATCTTCGCCAGCATCAATTCCTCCAACATCAGCCGGACCGTGGCAGTGAACAGCGACTTCGTCACCCACTTCTGAGCAACGCACCTGCGCGGGGCGGGCGATCAGCCTGCCCCGCTGTTTTTCCGTACCATACACGAAAGGAAGTACCCGTTTATGTATCGCATCGGCATTGACCTCGGCGGCACCAACATCGCCGTGGGCGTGGTGGACAGCGCCTATCATCTGGTGGCGGAGGCTGACGTTCCCGCCGGCGCCCAGCGTCCGGCGGAGCAGGTGGTGGCCGATATGTGCCGCGCCGTGGAGCTGGCTCTGGACAAGGCCGGCCTGACGGCGCAGGACTGCGCCTCCATCGGCGTGGGCGCCCCGGGCACCTGTGATCCCGGCCGCGGCGTGGTGGTCTGCGCCTATAATCTGGGCTGGTTCCATGTGCCTGTCTGCGCCATGCTCACCGCCCATTTCGGCCTGCCCGCCCGCCTGAGCAACGACGCCAACTGTGCCGCGCTGGCAGAGACGGTGGCCGGTGCCGCCGTGGGCTGCCGCAACATGATCCTCATCACACTGGGCACCGGCGTGGGCGGCGGCATCATTCTGGACGGGAAGATCGTCTCCGGTCTGGGCGGTGCCGGCGGCGAGCCTGGGCATAGCCTGCTGGTGCTGGACGGAGAGCCCTGCACCTGCGGCCGCAGGGGCTGCTGGGAGGCCTACGCCTCTGCCACCGCCCTCATCCGTCAGGGGAAGCGGGCTGCGGCAGCCCACCCCGACTCCCTGCTCAACGACTATCCCGCTCTCACCGGCCGCGATGTGTTCAACGCCGCCGACAGGGGGGACGCCGCCGCGCAGGCGGTGCTGGAGCGGTACTACGTCTATGTGGCCGCCGGTATCACAGATCTGGTGAACACGCTGGCGCCGGAGATGGTGCTCATCGGCGGCGGCATCAGCCGTCAGGGCGAGCGCCTGCTGGCCCCCGTCCGCCGCTATGTGTCCGCCAACTGCTTCGGCGGAGAGCAGCGGCCCCAGCCGGTGCTTCGAGCCGCCCAGCTGGGCAACGAGGCGGGCATCATCGGCGCCGCCGCTCTGTCATAAAAGCAAAAGGGAAGCCTCCGGCCACAGCCGGAGGCTTCCCTTTTGCTTTTATTCAGTCGATGGTACGCACAAAGTTCATGCCGCTCTTCTGCATATGTACATCCAGCCGGACCCGATCGCCGCGGATATAGCTTCGGGTGTACTCGTAGATGCGCCCGTCCTCGGTGCGGGTGCGCCGCTGGTGATAGAAGGCGCAGCTCCCAGCGCTGACACCCAGCAGACGGCTCTGCTGGCCATCCAGCATCACGGCCTCATAGCTCTCGTCGGCGGCAAACGGCACAATGCCCACATGGTACAAGAGGCTGTAAAAGCTGTGGGTCTGGAGCATATCGCGGGTCAGATGGGGATAGATGTACTGGGGATAGTAGCTGGTCTCCAGAATCAGCGGCTCGCCGTCCACATTACGCACACGGGTGAAGCAGTATACCGGCGTGCCCTCCCGCAGCTCCATCTTCTCGCAGACGGCCTGCCCGGGTACCACAACATCGAAGTCGATGAGGGTGGAGGAGGGCACCTTGCCCAGCGAGGAGACCTCCGTGGTGAAGGAGTACCGCACACCGCGGCGGTTGGTGGCGGGGTCCGCCACAAAGGTGCCGCGGCCGCGCTTGCGGACTACCAGCCCCTCGTCCTCCAGCTCGCCGATGGCCTGCCGCACGGTATTGCGGCTGATATTCATCCAGCGGCACAGCTCCGCCTCGCTGGGCAGCAGATCGCCCACGGTCAGCGCACCGGTGGAGATATTGCGCTTGATGATGCCCACCAGCTGGGCATACAGGGGGATGTCGCTGTCCATGGACAGCTTCGCGTGTAAGATCGGATTTGTTTCCATGTTAGGGGGTCCCTTTCCCTCTCCTCTGAGTTGTACCTATTGTACCATACAATTCAATGGAAAGATAGTCCTATTTTTGATAAAACCTTTGTGTTTCCACGATTTCGGCTGCCTTGCCGCGCATTCCCTCTGTTTGGCAAATGGGTAGAAACAACGCCGTCCCGGTGGGACGGCGCTGTTTCCGGAACAAAAAAGAAGGAAAACCTTTTTGAAAGGATGTTGGCGATTTACTTGTGATCCACGCTGTACATATGCTCGATCAGGCACAGGATCTTGTCGGAGTAGCCGATCTCGTTGTCGTACCAGCTGACCACCTTCACGAACGTGTCGGTCAGAGCGATGCCGGCCTTGGCGTCGAAGATGGAGGTGTGGGTGTTGCCCAGGAAGTCGGAGGACACAACGGCCTCGTCGGTATAGTCCAGAATGCCCTTCAGCTCATTTTCGCTGGCCTTCTTCATGGCCGCGCAGATCTCGTCATAGGTGGCGGGCTTGCACAGGTTCACGGTCAGATCCACCACGGATACATCCAGCGTGGGAACACGCATGGACATACCGGTGAGCTTGCCGTTCAGACTGGGGATGACTTTGCCCACGGCCTTGGCCGCGCCGGTAGAGCTGGGGATGATGTTGCCGGAGGCCGCACGGCCGCCGCGCCAGTCCTTCAGGGACACACCGTCCACGGTCTTCTGGGTGGCGGTGGTGGAGTGCACGGTGGTCATCAGACCATCGGCGATGCCGAAGCTATCGTGCAGCACCTTGGCGATGGGAGCCAGGCAGTTGGTGGTGCAGCTGGCGTTGGAGACAAACTGCATATCGGAGGTATAGGTGTCCTGATTCACGCCCATGACGAACATCGGGGTGTCGTCCTTGGAGGGAGCGGACATCACAACGTGCTTGGCGCCGGCGGCGATATGGCCCTGTGCCTTCTCCTTGGTCAGGAACAGGCCGGTGGACTCGATGACGTACTCAGCGCCCACCTTGGCCCAGGGCAGGTTGGCGGGGTCGCGCTCGGCAAACACGGGGATGGACTTGCCGTTGACCACGATGGCGTTCTCGGCGCTGCCGACCTCGCCGGCAAACTTGCCGTGCATCGTATCATATTTCAGCATATAGGCCAGATAATCAGCGGGACACAGATCGTTGATGCCCACGATCTCGATCTCGGGGTGGTTCATGCAGCAGCGCATGACCATACGGCCGATGCGGCCAAAACCATTGATACCGACTTTGATGCTCATAATCAAGACTTCCTCTCTGATGGAATATATCAAATGTATGGTATGTTTAGTATTATATGCAAAGTTTTGAAAAAAGCAACCCCTTTTTGAAAATTTTTTCCTTTTCGACAAAACCGGACAAAAAACTTGTTTTTTCCCATACCCTTTGGTATAGTGTGGATAATCAGGCAGCGGGTCCCTCGCATGGCGGGCGGCCCGCAGGCGCAACACTACTACAACGGAAGGAGGGGTGCTCATGGCAGCGAAAACACAGAAAACGCCCCGACGGGAAGAACCGGCGGCGCAGCCTGCGGAAGAGAACCGCGAGCAGCTCCTCAACGAGGTGCTGCTCCATGTGGCGGCACAGCTGCGTACCGCGCTGGGCGGGATGCACATTGCCGTCGGCCGCCTGGCCCCCGCCGACCGGCGGGACACGGATCCCGCGCTGGATCGGGACGCGGCCATGCTGAACAGCAGCTACTATACCCTGCTGCGTATGGCCAATAATCTGTCCAGCGCGCCGATGCTTCTGTCCGACGAGGCCTTTGTCAAGGAGACGGTGGACCTGCCTGCGTGGCTGGCGGATCTGTGCCGTCAGGCGGAGCCGCTGTTCGCCGTGGGCGGCGTGGCGCTGACCTTTTCCTGCACGGCGGCGCATCATGCGGCAGCCATCCACAGGTCCTATCTGGAGCAGGCGGTGTGGAACCTGCTGTCCAACGCTCTGAAATTCACGGCCGCCGGCGGCAGCGTCGCCGTCTCCCTGCGGTTTGAGCGGGGACAGGCTCTGCTGACCGTGGCGGACACGGGCTGCGGCATTTCCCTGCAAAATATGGAGACGGTTTTTGACGGCTACCTCCATCCGGAGCGGATGGAGGCGCTGCCCTGCGGGCTGGGGCTGGGACTGCCCCTGTGCCGCCGCATCGCCGAGGGCCACGGCGGACGACTGGTGCTGGACAGCCGCGCCGGTCAGGGCACCGCCGTGACGCTGGCGCTGCCGGACGAGACGGCGGCGGACGCTGTGGAGGACGTGTATTTTGACTATGCCGGCGGGTTCCAGCCGGCGCTGGTGGGATTGGCGGACGGCCTGCCCTATGAGGCGTTTTTGCAGAAACACACCGACGAATGAGCCGTCCGGCGGGACGCCGCTTCCCCCGTAGTATTTACAGTGATTTCCGTTTGATACACCTTTTTTTGCGTTATGTTGAGGTTCCTGATGAAGAACGATGCCAAGCGTGTTTTGATCGCCATGTCCGGCGGCGTGGACAGCTCCGCCGCCGCCGCCCTTTTGCAGGAGCAGGGCTATATCTGCGGCGGCGCCATGCTCCGCCTTTCCCGAGATCCCGAGGTGGAGCGCCTGTCTGCTCAAAACGCCGCCGACGCCCGGGCTGTGGCGGAGCGGCTGGGGATGGATTTCCATTTATTGGATGAAACGGAACGTTTTTCCACCTGCGTCATGCAGAAGTTCGTGGACGAATACTGCGCGGGCCGGACGCCCAATCCCTGTATCGACTGCAACCGCGAGCTGAAATTCGGCGCGCTGCTGGAGCGGGCGCTGGAGATGGGCTACGACTATCTGGCCACCGGCCACTACGCCCGCGTGGACTATGACGAGGCGGCAGGCCGCTGGCGGCTGCTGCGGGGCCGCGACCGGCGGAAGGACCAGAGCTATGTGCTGTACCAGCTGACACAGCGCCAGCTGGCCCACCTGCTGCTGCCGGTGGGAGAGTTTGACAAGGACGCCATCCGGCAGGAGGCGCGGCAGGCGGGGCTGACCGTGGCGGACAAGTCCGACAGTCAGGACATCTGCTTTATCCCGGACGGCGACTATGTGCGCTTTCTGCGGCAGCACGGCGCGGCCCTGACGCCCGGAGACTTTGTGGATAAGGACGGCCATGTGCTGGGCCGCCACCGAGGACTGCCCTGCTACACCAGCGGCCAGCGGAAGGGGCTGGGCGTTGCCGCCGGAAAGCACGTCTATGTGGTGCGGAAAAACGGCGCGGACAATACCATCCTGCTGGGGGACGACGCGGACCTGTTCACCGACACGCTGCTGGCCTCCCGCGTCAACTGGATCGCGGGGGCGGCGCCGGAGGGACCGGTGCGCTGCACGGCCAAGGCCCGCTACAGCCAGCACACCGACGTACCCTGCACCGTGTATCCGCTGGAGGGCCACGCCATGCGCGTGGTATTTGACCAGCCCCAACGGGCCGTCACCGCCGGACAGGCGGTGGTGCTGTACGACGGGGACGAGGTGCTGGGCGGCGGCACCATTGAAAGCGCCTGCTGACAGGGCAATAACAGAACGCCTCCGCGTGAGCGGAGGCGTGTTCCTTTATTTGGATACGGGATAGGCGCATCAGAGGGACAGGTTCTGAAAGTACGCCTGCAAATAGGACAGGAACAGGCGGGCGGCGGCGCTGGTGTAGGTGTTCTCCGGTATCTGGCAGTAGAGATAGCGCACACAGGGCCGGTCCTGATCCAGATAGACCTGCGGCCCGCGGGTGCTGTACTTCCAGGTGACCTCCGGCACGAAGGCCACGCCGAAGCCGTAGGACACCAGATTGCGGATCATATAGGGGTCGTCGCTCTCCAGCACCACGTTGGGCGTCAGCCCCGCCTGATGGCAGTAGTAGTCCATGATGGTGCGGAGGATCTTGCCCTTGGAGAGGCTGATGAAGGCTTCTCCCGTCAGCTCCCGCAGGGAGACGCTGTCCCGCTCCAGCAGAGGGTGGCCCACCGGTACAGCCAGCTTGATGTGCTCCTTGACGAGGAGATGGACCTTGCCCTGCGCCGGCAGCTCATGGGAGGCGGCCAGCACCATATCCAGCACCCGAGCCTCCTGAGACCGGCCGTAGCCGTCGTGCATGATGAGCTGTATCTTGATGTTGGGATGGGCCTTGCTGAAATCGCGGATGAGGTCGGGAACCAGCGCCGATGCGGCAAACACGCCGATACGCAGGGTCATATCCTCCCGCCGCCGCGTGTCCTGCAGCTCCGAGCGCAGGGCGTCTACGGCGGAGAGGATCTCCGTAGCATACTTCAGCAGGAGCTGTCCCTCCGCGTTCAGATACATCCGGCGGCCGCTGCGGGTGAAGAAGCGGGTCTGGAACTCCTGCTCCAGATCGCGGATGTTCTTGCTGACCGCCGGCTGGGAGACGTGAAGCTCCGCGGCGGCCTCCGTCAGGGTGGGACTGTGGGCCACCTTATAGAAATACTCCAGCTGGGTCAGGTTCATTTTCTCACATCCATAACAAAAAAGGTATGATTATATATAAATATATATATTAGACATTATGGTTTGTCAAGTGTATTATGGCGATAAAGCACAGGTAAGTCGACAACTTGTGAGAGAGAGTGCAACAAAATCAACAAAAGGAGAAACGATCAGATGAAAGAGAATCCTGCTGCTACACCGGAAAAGACCGTCAATACCTGGCAGGCCGTGATCCTGCTGCTGGTGTCTATTCTGGGCATCGTCGTCGGAAAGGTGATCCTCGGCGGCAACATTACCATCGTTCTCATCATTGACGCCGCGCTGGTGGCGGCACTGTCCATGATCTGGGGCATCAAGTGGGCCGAGATCGAGGAGCAGATGAAAGAAAACTTCAAATCCATGACGGTGCCCATCGTCATTCTGATGTTCGTGGGCATGATGGTGGGTATCTGGATCGCCTGCGGCACCATCCCCACCATGATCTACTACGGCCTGAAGATCCTGTCCCCCTCCATCTTTCTGGTGATGGCCTGCCTCATCACGGCGCTGATGTCCCTGATGACCGGCACCTCCTGGGGCAGCGTGGCCACCGTGGGCGTGGCGCTGATGGGCGTGTCCGCCGGCTTGCAGATCCCGCTGGCCTATACCGCCGGCGCCATCACCGTGGGCGCCATCTTCGGAGACAAGCTGTCTCCCCTGTCTGATACCACCGTCCTGTCCTCCGCCGTGGCGGAGGTGGACATCGTGGACCACATCAAATATATGCTGTGGACCACCGTGCCCTGCCTGGTCATCTCTCTGGTGCTGTATATCATTCTGGGCATCCGCCACGGCAACTCCGCCATCGAGGGCGCAGAGTATCTGAACCTGCTGGACACCCTGAGCACCACGTTCAAGATCAACCCCGTTCTGCTGATCCCGCCCGTCGTGGTGGTGGCGCTCATCGCCCTGAAAAAGCCCACGCTGCCCACGTTTTTCGCCGGTATCGTGGTGGCTATCGTGCTGGCCATGATCTTCCAGGGCACCTCCTTCACCGATACGCTGGCGGCCATGACCTCCGGCTACACCGAGTCCACCGGCGTTGCCATCGTGGATAAGATGGTGATCCGCGGCGGTCTCAAGAGTATGCTGGACACCGTCGGCCTGGTGCTGGCGGCCGGTATCTTCGGCGCGCCCCTGAAGGCCAGCGGCACGGTGCAGGTCATCGTGGCCAAGCTGGAGAGCATGGTCAGGAACGAGAAGCAGATGATGATCATGGTGGGCCTGCTGCACATGGTGCTGTTTGTCATCGTGGTCAGCTACTACGTGTCCTTTATCATCATCGGCAACATGACCAAGGACCTGTACGACAAGTACGGCCTGGACCGCGCCAACCTCTCCAGAACGCTGGAGGATACCGGCACGGCCATCGCGCCCATCATCCCCTGGGGCCTGTCCGGCGCGTACTACGCCTCCACCCTGGGCTTTGAGAGCACCACCCAGTTCATCGCCTTCGCACCCATCACCTATCTGAGCTGCATCGTGGGCGCGTTCTACATCATCACCGGCATCAAGATCAAGCGCGCCAAGAAGGCGGACGCTCAGTAAGGGCTGCGCGCAGACAAAAAGGATCAGAATATGATAACTGGAACGGCTTTGATCGCGCTCTGCATGGTGGCGGGAAAGCTGGCCGGCCGCTGTCTCGGTGCCCTGATGGGCACCGGGACAGATATCGGCGGCGTGGGCATCGCCATGGTGCTGCTGCTGCTGGCAAAATCGTGGCTGGAAAAGCACGGCGGCATCAGCGATGCCATGACCCGCAGCATCGGCTTCTGGCGGGGGATGTACATCCCCGTGGTGGTGGCCATGGCCTGCTCGCAGAATGTGATATCGGCGCTGTCGGAGGGGCTGATCGCGGTGCTGGCGGGTGTGGCCGCCGTAGCCGCCGTCTGGCTGGTGATGGCGCTGCTGCCGTCGCATCGCGGAGAAGGTGGGGGTCATGTCGAGATTTGAATGGGTCCGCGAGCTGTTGATCGGCGACAGTCTCCTGCTGTCCGTCATCGTGGTGGGCGTCATCATGATCGCGGCACGTGCCGCGGCGGAAAGGCTGCTGCATCGGCCGGAATATACGTCCGCCATCGCCATCGTCACGGGCCTTGCGGTCGCTATACTGGGCGGCATTACCACCGGCGGCGAGCACGGCATTGCAGACGTGGCGCTTCTGTCGGGCATGGGAGCGCTGGGCGGCTCGCTGGCCCGTGATTTTACCATTATCACCACCGCGTTCCATGCGGACCTGCGGGAGATCAGGCGCTGCGGCCTCAGGGGTATCGCCGCCCTGTTTGCGGGCGTGGCCCTGTCCTTTGTGATGGGCATGGTGGTGGCGCTGGCCTTCGGCTACCGCAACGCCGAGGAGATCACCGTCATCGCCGCCGGCGCCGTCACGTTTATCGTGGGACCGGTGACGGCCACAGCCCTGAACGTACAGTCCGGCGCGGTGGCCGTGTCCATCGCGGCGGGGCTGGTGAAGTCCATCACCATCATGATCGGCACGCCGCTGGTGGCCAAAAAGATCGGCCTGCACGATCCGGAATCGGCCATGATCTACGGCGCCATGATGGGCAGCACCAGCGGCGTGTCCGCCGGTCTGGCGGCCGCCGATGAAACGCTGGTGCCCTACGGCGCCATGATGGCCACGTTTTATCTGGGGCTGGGGTGCCTGCTGTGCCCCACCGTGCTGCACATCCTGTGCAGATATCTGGTGCTGTGGCTCACTTGAGAAGCGAAAGGAAGTAGCGGAACAATGAAAAAACTCTTTTATAACGGCAATTTTATTACGGTCGATAAAAAGCTGCCCCGCGCGGAGGCCGTGCTGGTGGAGGACGGCACCATTCAGGCCGTCGGCACGCTGGCCCAGCTGGCGGAGGCCGCCGGTGACGCAGAGCGCGTCGATATGCAGCAGCGCACGGTGACGCCGGCGTTCTGCGATTCCCACATGCACGTGCTGTCGCTGGGGATGTTCCTGAAGGATGTGAGCCTGCACACGGCGGACAGCATCGAGGAGGTGGTGCGGCGGGGCCGCGCCTATATCAAGGAGCATCACATTCAGGCCGGCACCTGGATCCGCGGCCGCGGCTGGAACCACGATAAGTTTCAGGATGAGGCGCGGTTCCTGACGCGGGACGATCTGGACCGCATCTCGCTGGACTGCCCGATCGCGTTTACCCGCACCTGCGGACACGTGATCTCCGTCAACACCGCGGCGCTGAAGCTCATCGGCATGACCGAGAGCGCCCGGCAGATCGAGGGCGGGCAGATCGATGTGGACGGGAACGGGCGGCCGCTGGGCATCTTCCGGGAGCAGGCGCGGCAGCTGGTGCTGGACGCCATTCCGGAAAAGAGCGCCGAGGAGATCCGGGAGCTGATCCTGCTGACCACGCAGGAGGCGCTGGCCCACGGCGTGACCACCATCCAGTCCGACGACTTCAAGGACGTGCCCACCAATTTCCAGAAGGTCATCGACGTCTATGAGCAGCTGCGGCGCGAGGGCAATCTGAAGATCCGCGTGTATGAGCAGTGCAACCTGCCGGTGCTGGAGAAGCTGCGGGATTTCCTGGGCCGCGGCTACAACACAGGCTACGGCGACGAGCTGTTCCGCATCGGGCCGTTCAAGGTCATCTCCGACGGCGCGCTGGGCGCACGCACCGCCTATCTGCGGGAGCCGTACACCGACGTACCTACCACCCGCGGCATCCCCTTCTTCAGTCAGGAGGAGCTGGACGCCCTGATCCTGGAGGCCCACCGCGCCGGTATGCAGATCGCCATCCATGCCATCGGCGACGCCGGTATGGACATGGTGATGAACGCCATTGAGAAGGCCCGCCGCCAGTATCCCCGCACCGGCGAGCGCCACGGCATCATCCACTGCCAGGTCACGCACCACGACCAGCTGGACCGCATGAAGGCCATGGACCTGATCGCCTATATCCAGCCCATCTTCCTGAACTACGACATCAGCATCATCGACGACCGCATCGGCGCCCAGCGGGCCTCCACCTCTTACAACTGGAAGGAGTTCCTGGACAAGGAGATCCCCATCTCCGGCGGCTCCGACTGCCCCGTGGAATCGCTGGACATCATGGATAACATCTACGCCGCCGTGACCCGCAAGACGCTGGCCGGACAGCCCGACGGCGGCTGGCGGCCCGACCAGTGCATCACCGTGGAGCAGGCGCTGGAGAGCTTCACCATGGGCGGCGCCTACGCCTCCTTCTCTGAGGACCGCAAGGGCAGCATCACGCCGGGCAAGGTGGCGGACTTCGCCGTGCTGTCGGCGGACCTGCTTGCCGTGGCGCCGGACGCCATCAAGGATATCGACGTTTTGCAGACCTATCTCAACGGCGAGCTGGTCTTTGACCGCGCCGCCCAATAACGCCATACGGATCTTACCTCCCCCCTTTTTTCCGCAGGAGGACGCACCGGCCGGTACGTCCTCCTGCGGCGTTTTTTGGACATGGGCGGCGGAATGCCCAAAAACAAAACAGACCACGCCGGCGTGCCCAAAATTCCATCATCCGGCGGCCGCTGTCGATTGCGGTTTTTGCCGCAGCGCGGTATGGTTTTGTCAACAAAGGAAAACATACAGCCAACAGGAGGTTTGCATTATGTATTATTCCAGCGGTAACTATGAAGCATTTGCCCGTCCCCAGAAGCCCCAGGGCGTGGACAACAAGTCCGCCTATATCGTGGGCAGCGGTCTGGCAGCCCTGACCGCCGCCTGCTATCTGGTGCGCGATGGCCAGATGAAGGGAGAGCGCGTCCACATTCTGGAGAAGGGTCCCACCGCCGGCGGCGCCTGCGACGGTTGGAAATTTGAGAACATCGGCTACGTCATGCGGGGCGGCCGCGAGATGGACAACCATTTCGAGGTCATGTGGGATCTGTTCCGTTCCATCCCCTCCATCGAGACGGAGGGCGTCAGCGTACTGGACGAGTACTACTGGCTGAACAAGGCCGACCCCAACTACTCCCTGTGCCGCGCCACCGTCAATCGCGGGCAGGACGCCCACACCGACGGCAAGTTCGACATCTCCGACAAGGGCGCCATGGAGATCATGAAGCTGTTCTTCACCCCCAACGAGGAGCTGCAGGACAAGCGCATCACCGACTTCTTTGACGACGAGGTGTTCAACAGCAACTTCTGGCTGTACTGGCGGACCATGTTCGCCTTCGAGAACTGGCACAGCGCGCTGGAGATGAAGCTCTATATCCAGCGGTATATCCACCATATCGG
>CAKTOK010000014.1 GCA_934589835.1 uncultured Oscillospiraceae bacterium
GAGACGCGGGAAAGCAAGGCGCAGGCGGGATGCGGAGACGACGGGAAAGCAAGAGGAGAGCGGAACGTCGGCGCGGCAGGAAAGCAAGGCGAGGGTGGAACGTCGGTGCGGCGGAAAAGCAAACCGCAGGCGGGATGCGGAGACGCGGGAAAGCAAACCGCAGGCGGGATGCGGAGACGCGGGAAAGAGAGTCCGGGAACACGGTGAAATGAGAGAGGGGAGACACGGGATGGAGCTGCGGATCTGGATGGGACGGGCCGGAGCAGGCAAGAGCCGGCGGGTGCTGGCGACGATAGAGGAGCGGCGGCGCCTGCGGCCCCAGGTGCTGCTGGTGCCGGAGCACGCCTCCCACGAGGCGGAGCTGGACCTGTGCCGCGCCTGCGGCCCCACGGCCAGCCGCGACGCGGAGGTCCTGAGCTTCCGAAATCTGGCCACCCGCGTGCTGGCCCAGACCGGCGGACTGGCGGACGTGACGCTGGATAACGGCGGCAAGCTGCTGACCATGCGGCGGGCCTTGCAGGAGGTGAGCGGACGGCTGACGGTGTTCGCACGGCCCTCTCAGCGGCCGGCATTCCTGCGGCAGCTGGTGGCGCTGGCGGACGAGCTGTACGCCTATCAGGTGACGCCGGAGATGCTGCTGGCGCAGGTGGAGGACATGGAGGGTGCGGCCGGTGACAAGCTGCGCTCGGCCGCGCTGATCTACGGCGCCTACGACGCCCATCTGCGGGGGCAGGGGGCCGACGCCCGCTCCCGCGTGCAGAAGCTGTGCGACGCCCTGCCTCAGTCGGACTATCTGGCGGGGAAGGACATCTATGTGGATGGGTTCTCCTACTTCAATCGGGTGGAGGAGGACATTCTGGCCACGGCGCTGCGGCAGGGCAGCAGCCTGACGGTGACGCTGCTGGGGGACGAGTCGGACCCGCAGCTGTTTCAGAACGCCCTGCGTCAGCGAGACCGGCTGAAGCGGATGGCGGCAGCTGTACATTGTGCCTGTAAAGCGGAAACGCTTGCGGGTAAGAATGAGGGCGCGCTGGGATATCTGGAGCGCGGCATTTTCGGCGGCGACGCGCCGTGGCAGGGGGAGACGCCGCCCATCCGTCTGTATCAGGCGGAGACGGCCTTCTCCGAGGTGGAGTACGTGTCCGCCTGCGTGCGGCGGCTGGCCCGTCAGGGCTGCCGCTGGCGGGACATCGGCGTGGCGGCGCGGAACATGGAGGTCTACGGCCCGCTGCTGGAGGCGGTGTTCCGGCGGGACGGCATCCCCGCGTACATCAGCCGCCGCAGCGACATTCTGGAAAAGCCGGTGCTGACCATGGTGCTGTCGGCGGTGGACGCCGTCACCGGCGGGTTTGAGTACGAGGATGTGTTCCGCTGCCTGAAGACCGGCATGGCCGGTATCACGGCGGCGGAGTGCGACGTGCTGGAGAACTATGTGATCCGGTGGGAGATCCGAGGCAATATGTGGCTGCGGGAGACGGACTGGACCGCCGATCCCGACGGCTACGGCGGGGAAATGACGGAGGCGCGGCGGCAGCGGCTGGCGGAGGTCAACGCGGTGCGGCGCAAGGTGCGAGCCCTGCTGGCAGCTTTGCACGATGGCTTAAAATCCGGAGAAACCATACGGGATAAAGCAGAAGCACTTTACAGATTCGCCGAGCTGGCGGGAGTGCCGGAGACGCTGCGGCAGCAGACAGACGCGCTGTACGACGGGGGGCAGGTGCAGCTGGCGGAGGAGTACAGCCAGCTGTGGACCATCTTCTGCGGCGTGCTGGACCAGTTTGTGGAGCTGCTGGGCGACATGGAGGCGGATGGGCCGGAGTTCGCCCGCCTGCTGCGGCTGGTGCTGAGCCAGTACGCCGTGGCCACCATTCCGGCCACGCTGGATCAGGTGAAGGTGACGCCCATCACCCGCAATGACCGGCATACGGTGGCTCATCTGTTTTTGCTGGGGGCCAACGACAATGTGCTGCCCACGGTGGAGCAGGGCGGCGGCATTCTGGACGCCCAGGAGCGGGCGCTTCTGCAGCAGCGGGGCATTCTGCTGTCGGACGCCACGTTCGACCCGCTCAGCGCGGAGCTGCAGAATATCTACGCCTGTCTGGCCCAGCCCACGGCGTCGCTGGCGGTGACGTGGCCGGCGACGGACGCGGCGGGCAGCCAGCTGCTGCCGTCCTTTGTGGTGAGCCGCATCTGCCGCCTGTTCCCGCAGGTGACGGCGGCGCGGGAGGACGGGAGCTACCGGAGGGAGCTGCCGGCGGCGGCGCTGGCGCTGGCCGGTGAGGAGATGGGCGGCCCGCTGTGGCAGTATTTTGCAGAAAACGGAGAGAAGCCGCTGCTGGCGCGGATGGAGCAGGCCCGCGCCATGGGGCGGGGGCGGCTGTCGCCGCAGGCGGTGGAGACGCTGTACGGGCGGCGCATCGCCATGTCCGCGTCCCGCATCGACCGGCTGAAGACCTGCCATTTCGGGTATTTCATGGAATACGGCCTGCGGGCCAGAGAGCGCACCAGCGCCGGCTTTGAGGCGCCGGAGGTGGGGACGTTCATCCACTATCTGCTGGAAAACGTGAACCGCGACGTGTGCGGGCGCGGCGGCTATGACAGGGTAGAGCGGCCCGCGCTGCGGCAGCTGGTACATCACTATGTGGACGAATATGCCCGCACGCAGATCGACGGCTACGCCGAGAAGAGCGCGCGGTTCCGGTATCTGTTCACGCGGCTGCGGGAGACGGCCTGCGCCATCGTGGAGAACATCGCCGACGAGATGGCGGTGTCCGATTTCCGGCCCATTGCCTTTGAGCTGGGATTCGGCGGGAGGGACGGCAAGCTGCCGGCCATCACCGTGACGGAGGGGGACACCGCGCTGTCCGTGAGCGGCAAGGTGGACCGCGTGGACGGCTGGCTCAGGGACGGAAAGCTCTATCTGCGGGTGGTGGACTACAAGACCGGCCAGAAGGCCTTTGACCTGTCGGACCTCCGGTACGGGCTGGGGATCCAGATGCTGCTGTATCTGTTCGCCCTGCAAAGGGCGGGAAGCGGCTATTTCGGCAGTCCCGTGGAGCCGGCGGGCGTGCTGTATATGCCCGCCAAGGACATCATCCTGCGGGCGGACAGGGCCATCCCGCCGGAGAAGCTGGAGGCCATGCTGCGGCGGGAGCTGCGGCGGACCGGTATGCTGCTGGAGGAGCCGGAGGTGCTGACGGCCATGGAGCACAGCGCGCTGGAGGCGCCGTGCTATCTGCCGGTGGGCGTGACGAAGGACGGCGCGGTGACGGGGTTTGCCGGCAGCGTGCTGGTGAACGCGGCGCAGATGGGGAAGATGGCGCGGTATATCGACAGCCTGCTGCACCGCGTGGCACGGGAGATCGGCGGCGGCAACATCGACGCGGATCCCTGCATCCGCGGGCCGCAGGACAGCGCCTGCGCCTGGTGCGCGTTCCGGTCGGCCTGCTGGTTCGACGAGAGGAACGACAAGGCCCATTATTGGAAAAAGACCACGCCGGAGGAGTTCTGGCAGACAGTAGATCAGGAGGTGGAGCGCCATGGCTGAGGTCAAGCTGACGGAGCAGCAGCACGATGCGGTCTATGACCGCGGCGGCAGCCTGCTGGTGTCCGCCGCCGCCGGCTCCGGCAAGACGAAGGTGCTGGTGGAGCGGGTGTTCTCCTACCTGGCGCAGGAGCGCTGCGACGTGGATGATTTTCTCATCATCACCTACACCCGTGCGGCGGCGGCGGAGCTGCGGGCGCGGCTGGCCTCGGAGCTGGCGGCGCGGGTGGCGGCACAGCCGGAGGACCGGCATCTGCGCCGCCAGCTGTTTCGGGTGTATCAGGCGGACATCAAGACGGTGGACGGCTTCTGCGCGTCGCTGCTGCGGGAGCATATCCACCTGCTGGAGCCGGTGGAGGGCCGCAGTCTGACACCGGATTTTCGGGTGCTGGACGAGGCGGAGGCCGCGCTGCTGAAGGACCGTGCGCTGGAGCGGACGCTGGAGGCGTTCTATCAGGCCATCGAGAGCGGCGACGAGGAGTACGCGCTGCTGGCGGGGACGCTGGGAGCCGGACGGGATGACCGCGCTCTGGCCTCGCTGGTGCTGGAGGTGCATGAGAAGATACAGAGCCACCCCTACCCCGTCCGCTGGCTGCATCAGGCGGCGGAGGGGTGGCGGCAGCTGCCTGATACGCTGGCGGACAGCGTGTACGGCCGGACGGTGATGGCGCACACGGTGCGGCAGGCGCTGTTCTGGGCGGAGCAGCTGGAGCGGGCCGTGCGGGCCATGGAGGGCTGTCAGGCGGTGTACGACGCCTACGCCGGCCGGTTTTTGGAGACGGCGGGGCAGCTGCGGCAGTACCGGCAGGCGGCGCAGGAGGGCTGGGCGGCCATGGGCCGCGTACAGCCGGCGTTCCGGCGGATGGGAGCCGTGCGGGGCGAGGAGAACGGCGAGGCAAAGGCGGCGGCGCAGGCGGTGCTGAGGAAGTGCAGGGATGCGCTGAAGAAGCTGACCGCGCCCTACGAGACGCCGGAGGAGGCGCATCTGGAGGACCTGCGGGCCACGGCGCCGGCCATGCGGGCGCTGCTGCGGCTGACGGAGGAGCTGACGGCGCGGTATCAGGCGGAGAAGGTGCGGCGCAACGCCATGGATTTCTCCGATCAGGAGCACGATGCGGTGCTGCTGCTGCGGGACGGGGACGGGGCGCCGTCGCCGCTGGCGCGGCAGGTGTCTATGCGGTATCAGGAGATCATGGTGGACGAGTATCAGGACACCAATGAGGTGCAGGACTGCATCTTTCAGGCCATCTCCCGTCAGGGACGGAACCTGTTTACGGTGGGGGACGTGAAGCAGAGCATCTACCGGTTCCGGCTGGCGGATCCCACCATCTTCCTGGAGAAGTACCGGCAGTTCGCCGATGCGGCGCAGGCCGCGGACGGCCAGCCGCGGCGTATGGTACTCAGCCGGAACTTCCGGTCGCGCCGGGAGGTGCTGGACGCCGCGAACTTCGTGTTCGAGGATATCATGTCCGAGGAAATGGGCGAGATGGACTATACCGACGCGGAGCGGCTGTATTTCGGCGCGGCATACTATGCGGAGACGGCGGGACACGACACGGAGCTGCACGTGGTCAGCGTGGAGGATACGCCGGATCAGCAGTTTGACCGGACGGAGGTGGAGGCCCGCTTCACGGCGCGGCGCATCCGGCAGCTGCTGGACGAGCAATTCCCCGTGCAGGGGGCAGACGGGACGGTGCATCCGGTGCGGCCGGAGGACATCGTGGTGCTGATGCGGTCGCCCAGAGCGCGGCTGAAGGCATTCTCTGCGGCGCTGGCGCGGGAGGGCATCCCCTGCGGCGGCGGAGAGCGGGACGACTTTTTCAGCGCCATGGAGATCGCGGTGACGGTGTCGCTGCTGGAGATCGTGGACAATCCGCGGCAGGATGTGCCGCTTATCGCGGTGCTGCGCTCGCCGCTGGTGGGGATGACGCCGGACCGGCTGGCGGAGATCCGCGCCTTGCAGCCGGAGGGCGATTACTACGACGCGCTGTGTCGGGACGAGCAGCCCGACAGCAGCGCCTTTCTGGCGCTGCTGTCGGAGCTGCGGCAGGCAGCGCGGGAGCTGGCCGCCGATGATCTGCTGTGGTATCTCTATGACCGGTGCCATATGACGGCCATTTTCGGCGCCATGGCCGACGGCGCCCAGCGGCAGGCGCGGCTGACGGCACTGTACGACTACGCGCGGCAGCTGGTGCAGGGGGGGAAAGCGGGGCTGTTCGACTTTATCACTCATCTGCGGCGGCTGCTGGAAAAGGACGATGCGCCCGCCCTGTCCGTGACACAGGCGGCGGAGGGTGTGCAGTTCATGAGCGTCCACCGATCCAAGGGACTGGAGTTTCCCGTGGTCATTCTGGCAGATCTGCAAAAGAGCTTTAACCGGCAGGATCTGAACCGCCCCGTGCTGGTGCATCCCCAGCTGGGGCTGGGAACGGAGCGGGTGGACGGCCGGCGGCATATCCGCTACGACACCATCTCCAAGACGGCGCTGGCGCTGCGGCTGGAGCGGGAGGCCAAGGCCGAGGAGATGCGGATCCTCTATGTGGCCATGACCCGCGCCAAGGAGAAGCTGATCCTCATCGACTGCCGCAAGCACATGGACAAGCGGCTGCGGGATCTGACGGCGATGACCGGTGCGCCGGTGACGCCGGAGGCGGTGTCCGCCGCCAATTCGCCGGGGGACTGGATTTTGCTGTCGCTGCTGCACACGGCGGGAGCCGGCGCGCTCCACCGGCTGGCCGGTATCCGGCCGGAGGTGCTGACGCCCGCGCCGGCGGGCTGGACCGTCCGGCTGTGGCAGGAGGGCGGCGGAGAGACGGAGACGGCTGCAATCCCAGCCGAGGAGCCGCGGGACGTGAGGACATACACCCAGCCGGATCGGGAAGCGCTGGGCTTCGTGTACCCCTATCGGACGGTGACAGAGGTACCCGCCAAAATCACGGCCACGCAGCTGAAGGGCAGGGAGCTGGACCAGGAGGTGGCGGGCGGCGCCGGTGCGGCGCGGCGGCCTGCCGCGCCGGAGAAGCCCCTGTTTTTGCAGGAGACGCAGGGATTGTCCGCCGCCGAGCGGGGCACGGCGCTCCATCTGGTGATGCAGTATCTGCCGCTGGACACGGCGCCGGAGGCGGAGGCGGTGGAACGGCTGACGGCGACGCTGCGGGAAAAGCGGCTGCTGACGGCGGCGCAGGCGGAGGCGGTGGACACCCGATGCATCGCGTCGTTCCTGCGTTCCCCGCTGGCAGAGCGCATCCGCAAGGCAGACCGCGTATGGCGGGAGTATCGCTTTGCGCTGCTGATGCCGGCGGAGCGCTACGCGCCGGAGGCGGTAGGAGAGGAGATGCTCTTGCAGGGCGTGGCCGACTGCGTGTTTGAGAAGGACGGCGTGCTGACGGTGGTGGATTTCAAGACGGACCGCGTGACCGCCCAGGAAGCGCCGGAGCGGGCGGAGGTCTACCGCGGGCAGCTGCAGGCGTACAGCGACGCCCTGAGCCGCATCATGGAAAAACCGGTGGCCGCGCGCATCCTGTACTTTTTCCGGTGCGGAAGGGAAATTTCTTTGTAAATGCCGCGAAAAGTGCTTGCAATTCCGCGGAATATATGCTATCATCACAGTTGCGTTTGTGGCTGGGCCACAGCGACGAGTGAACCAGAAAGGGGTGAACATGAGCAATGAAGGAAGGAATCCATCCCAATTATCAGCAGACTACTATTAAATGCGCCTGCGGTAATGTGATTGAGACAGGTTCTACGAAGAAGGATATTCGCGTGGAAGTCTGCTCTAAGTGTCACCCCTTCTTCACCGGCAAGCAGAAGCTGGTGGATACCGGCGGACGCGTTGCCAAGTTCAACAAGCGTTTCGGTCTGGACAAGTAAAAGAGACACGTCACATCACAGGACCCGTACCGTCTGGTGCGGGTCCTGTTTGTTTACAAATGCCGGAAAATACGCTATACTATGGGAAAACGAAGCGAGAGGGGACCCTATGGAACGAAAGACCATCGAGGAAAACAAAGAAAACAAGCGGGACTACGCGGTGCTGGTGGGGCTGCGGTCCCCCGTGCTGGGAGCGGACAGCGCCGACGAGGAGAGTCTGGCGGAGCTGGGCGCGCTGGTGGAGACAGCCGGCGGCGAGCCGGTGGGCACCATCCTCCAGAGCCGCGAAAAGCCGGACCCTCACAGCTTTATCGGCGAGGGTAAGGTGGAGGAGGTCCGCCGCATGGTGGAAAACGGCGACGCCACCATGGTCATCTTCGACAACGACCTGTCGCCCTCCCAGATCCGGGTGCTGACGGAGCTTTGCGGCGTGCAGGTGCTGGATCGCAGCGGCCTCATTCTGGACATCTTCGCCCAGCGCGCCAAAACCAAGGAGGGCTGCCTGCAGGTAGAGCTGGCACAGTACCAGTATCTGCTGCCGCGGCTGATCGGTATGTGGTCGCATCTGGAGCGGCAGGGCGGCACCGGCGGCTCGCCCATCGGCACCAAGGGCCCCGGTGAGACGCAGCTGGAGACGGACCGCCGCCATATCCGCCGGAAGATCGACAAGCTGAAGGAGGAGCTGGAGGAGGTGCGCCGCGTGCGTGGCACCCAGCGGCAGCGCCGGATGAAAAACGAGATCCCCGTGGTGGCCATCGTGGGCTACACCAACGCGGGCAAGTCCACGCTGCTCAACGCCATCACCGGCGCGGGCATCCCCGCCAATGACCGGCTGTTTGACACGCTGGATACCACCACCCGTCTGCTGACGGTCAGCGACACGCTGGACGTGGTGATCTCCGACACGGTGGGCTTTATCCGCAAGCTGCCCCACCAGCTGGTGGAGGCGTTCAAGGCCACGCTGGAGGAGCTGGAGTACGCCGACCTGCTGCTGCACGTCATCGACGCATCCAACCCGGAGTGGCGGGAGCAGGCACACATCGTGGATGAGCTGATCCGGGAGCTGGGAGCGGAGCAGATCCCCTGCATCCGCGTATACAACAAGTGCGACGTGGCGTTTACCGCCCAGCAGGAGCGGGAGGCGGACGCGGTGTATATCTCCGCCAAGACCGGCGAGGGTATCCCCGCGCTGCTGTCCGCCGTGGACAAGAAGCTGGACAAGGGTACCAAGCGCGTGGTTATCCACCTGCCCTACGACAAGACGGGACTGCTGGACGGTCTGTACCGCGAGGCCAAGGTGGAGAACGTGGCCTACGGCGAGACGGTGGACGTGACGGCGGTGTGTACGCCCCGGGTCATGGGACAGCTCAAGGACTATATCGAGGGTTGGGCGGAGCCCAAGGAGGACTGGGAATGACGCGGACGACGGAGCGGCTGGTGCTGCGGCTCTGGCGGGAGTCGGACGCGGAGAGCCTATACCGCTATGCCTGCGACGGGCAGGTGGGTCCTGCGGCAGGGTGGAAGCCCCACGAGTCCGTGGAGGAGAGTCGCCAGATCATCCGAACGGTGCTGTCCCAGCCGGACACACTGGCGGTGCTGCTGCGGGAGCGGCCGGAGGAGGCCATTGGTTCCGTGGGCGTATTTCCTACCGAAGCGCCGGATGGGGAGGGCGAGCCGGAGATCGGCTACTGGATCGGACGGCCCTTCTGGGGGCAGGGGCTCATCCCTGAGGCGGTGCGGGAGCTGCTGCGCTGGTGCTTTATGGAGCGAGGCGCGGCGCGTGTCTGGTGCGGCCATTCCCCGGGGAATGACAAGTCCCGCCGCGTCATCGAGAAGTGCGGGTTCACCTATGTTTGCGACGGCCCTCCCGTGCTGTGGCCTGACGGGCAGGAGCGGCCTACCTGCTACTATGCTATCGACCGAGAGGACTGGGAGAAGGAGGTGCGCCGTGGCTGAGACATTTCGTGTGCCGTTTCAGGCGTCGGACAGCGAGTTCGTGGAGAAGCGCTCCCGCTTCATCAGCCACCTGCTGCCGGTGGAGTCGGAGGAGGACGCCCGGGCGTTCATCGCACAGGTGAAGAAGCAGTACTACGATGCACGGCACAACTGCTGGTGCTACCTTATCGGGGAGAACATCGTCCGGTACAGCGACGACGGGGAGCCGCAGGGTACGGCGGGCCAGCCCATGCTCAACGTGTTCCAGCGGGAGGGCGTGACCAATGTGGTGTGCGTGGTGACCCGGTACTTTGGCGGCATCCTGCTGGGCGCCGGAGGACTGACGCGGGCGTATTCCAAGGGCGCACGGGACGCTCTGTGCGCCGCGGGATACGCGGTGATGGGACAGTGGGCGGTGGTGTCCATCCCCTGCACCTACGCCATGCTGGAGCGTGTGAAGCTGGAGGTGGCGGCGCAGGACGGCACGGTGGACGACACCGAGTACGGCGCAGATATCCGGCTGACAGTGTCCCTGCCGGCGGAGCGGGTGGACGCGTTGCAGGAGCGGCTGACGGAGCTGTCGGCGGGGAGCATCGCCGTGACCGTGGATTCGGAGGAATTTCGCCCCGGCCCGCGGCAGGAGATTTGAGCATTCCCCGCAGATTGACAGGACGATGACAGGGGATTTTAACGGAATGTTCACAGGTTATCCCTTGTGCGGCGGCGTGAAATCTGCTATACTGATACCTGAAGATACAAGTGCGTATCTGCCCAAAATTGGACAGATACGCCATTTTTTTCAGGAAAGGATTGGTAATTTGACGAAAAGAACGGTACAAGAGGAGCAGGCACGTCTGCGGAAAAAACGGCAAAAAGCACAGGGCTTTTTCTCTATCTTCAAAAAGCCGATGCACGAGTCTCTGACCTCGGTGCTGCCCATCATACTGATCGTGCTGGCGCTGGGCTTCACCATCGCGCCGGTACCCAACAACGCTATGATGGCGTTTCTGCTGGGCGGTGTGCTGCTGATCGGCGGCATGGGGCTTTTCACACTGGGATCGGAGATGTCCATGATCCCCTTGGGACAGGCGGTGGGCAGCGAGATCACCCGCTCCAAAAAGGTCTGGATCATTGTGGGCATCAGCTTCCTTATCGGTATTATCATCACCGTGGCGGAGCCGGATCTGCAGGTGCTGGCCAATCAGGTACCCGCCATCCAGAATCGCGTCATCATCTGGTCGGTGGCTGTGGGCGTCGGCGTCTTTCTGGTCATCGCGCTGCTGCGTATCCTGCTGGGCATCCAGCTGCGGTGGCTGCTGATCGGGTTCTATGTACTGGTGTTCGGCCTTGCTATGTTCGTTTCGCCGGACTTCTGGGCGGTGGCCTTTGACTCCGGCGGCGTTACCACCGGCCCCATGACCGTGCCGTTCATCATGGCGCTGGGCGTGGGCGTCTGCGCCGTGCGAAGCGATAAAAAAGCCGGGGGCGACAGCTTCGGCCTGGTGGCGCTGTGCTCCATCGGCCCCATCATCACGGTGCTGATCCTGGGACTTCTCTACAAGCCGGACGGCAGCGCCTATACCGCCGCCGTCATGCCGGACGCCAAGGACACGGTGGAGATGTTCGACCTGTATCTCAGCGAGATACCCCACTACCTGAAGGAGACGGCCGCGGCGCTGCTGCCCATCGGCGCGTTCCTGATTTTGTTCCAGCTGGTGACGCGGCGGCTCAAGCGCAAGGAGATCGTACACATGGTCATCGGCCTTGTGTATGTGTACATAGGACTGACCGTTTTCCTCATGGGCGTGAACGTGGGCTTTATGCCCGTGGGCAGCTTTCTGGGCGGCAGCATCGCCAGCCATGAGTACAACTGGATCCTCGTCCCCATCGCCATGGTCATCGGCTACTTCATCGTGCAGGCGGAGCCTGCCGTCCACGTGCTGAACAAGCAGGTGGAGGAGATCACCGCCGGCGCCATCCCCGCCCACGCCATGAACATGGCGCTGTCCGTCGGCGTGGCGCTGTCGCTGGGGTTGGCCATGATCCGGGTGCTGACGGGTATCTCCATCATGTGGTTCCTGATCCCCGGCTACGCCATCAGCCTGACGTTGAGCTTTGTGGTGCCGCATATCTTCACCTCTGTGGCCTTCGACTCCGGCGGTGTGGCCTCCGGCCCCATGACGGCCACGTTCCTGCTGCCCTTTGCGCTGGGCGCCTGCGACGCCGTGGGCGGCAATCTGGTGACGGATGCCTTCGGCGTGGTGGCGATGGTGGCCATGACGCCGCTGGTGACCATCCAGCTGCTGGGCGTCAGCTATCAGCGGAAGCTGAACCGCGCCAAGGCGCCGGCAGCACCGGCGGTGGCGGTGGAACCCATTATCGAGCTGTGCTGACGGAGGTGACAGGATGAGCAGCAGATTGTATTACATCATCACCATCACCAACCGCGTGATGGGCAGCAAGCATTTTCTCGACTTTTATCGGGCGTTCGGCGCACCGGTGGTGTTCTCTGCGCTGGGGCGCGGCACCGCCAGCGATGATGTCCTCAGCTATCTGGGACTGGAGGCTACGGAGAAGTCCGTGCTGTTCTCGGTGGTGACGCCGCAGGTGAAGGACGTGCTCATGCGGGAGCTGGTGGACACCATGCACATCGACCGGCCGGGCAGCGGCATCGCCGTATGCCTGCACCTGAGCAGCGTGGGCGGACGGTCCGCCATGAACTATCTGATCTCCGGCGGCGCAGACGCAGAGCCGGAGCTCACCGTGAAGGAGGAGGAACTGATGAACAATTCCGGATATGAGCTGGTGGTCGCCATCGCCAACGGCGGCTATTCCGATATGGTGATGGAGGCGGCGTCCGCCGCCGGCGCACAGGGCGGCACGGTGCTGCATACCCGCGCCACTGACGCGGCCAATGCCGGTAAGTTTTTCGGCATGGCCATCACGGAGGAGCGGGAGATGATCCTGCTGGTGACACCGGCGGAGAAGCGGGCGGCTATCATGCAGGCCATCATGGAGAAGGCAGGAGCTCAGTCCGAAGCCCAGTCCGTGGTGTTCTCCGTGGCGCTGGACGACGTAGCAGGTCTGTACAGCGTGGAAAGCTGACGCAGAAGGCGCCCTGCGGCCACGCGGCCGCAGGGCGCTTTGATCGGCGCGTACAGGCAGAGGAGAGGGACCGTGCACCGGCCGCGAAAAAAAGTAAAAATTTGAAAAAATTCTCTTGCTTTTTTAGGTGTGCTGTGCTATTATTATCAAGCTGTCGATGAGACACGCGCCGTTAGCTCAGCTGGATAGAGCGTCTGGCTACGGACCAGAAGGCCGGGGGTTCGAATCCCTCACGGCGTGCCACCCCGAAACCGTTGCACTGCAACGGCTTCGGGGTTTTCTTATGCCTTTTGGGGGGGGCGGGGAAAGAACGCCGATGTCTTTCAAATGTCTTTCAGACAGCTTGCGAGTTTGTCGGCCATTCCTTTGTGCTCCCTCAAGTGGAGGGCCTTATCTTTGCCTATTGCGGCGCAATTCTTGCGCTGCCGGAGGGGACGCTTCTTTGGTTTCAGCGGTGCGATTTTTGAACGGATGAAAAGCCATTTTTATTGACTACAGCGGCGCAAAATATGTACGATCTGCGCTGAAAATCGCCGCTGCATAAAAAGCACTTTTTTGAGTGGTTGAAAACGGTGGATTCATCAACCGCCTGCGGAACGTTCACCTTGAAAAGTCTGCTGTTGCTGGGGCCTGATGCCCCTCATGTTCACCTATGACTGCGAAAACGCCTCTCAAGGTGCACCTTAGACTGCGGTTTCAAAACCCCGGAAAGCCCCGCACTGCGGAGCTTTGTGGGCGGGCTGCGGGTGCTTGCGACTGCGGTCCTTTATCTTGTGCTTTTATCGAACGACCTTCGCTACTCGAAAAACCTCCCTGTAAAGTTCGGTTTTTCGCCAATAGATACTCCCGCAAATATCGCCAAAAAGTTACCGTCACAACGCTGTTCCAAACCATTTTTCATCCCGATTTTCAACTTCTCTCACAAATAGCCCACGTTCGCTTTCGTGGGCGAAAGCGGGTACACACGCCACCCCAGCCCTGAACCGCGCACACAGCGGCTTACACGGCGAAACAGGTGGCGTTTTGGGTGGGGGTGGTATCACTACCCTCGGAGCGCTTTACGTGCTGCTGAAACGCCGGACGGCCGCTTGTCAAAGCGGCTAACTTGCCGTTTTCTGAGGTCGGGTGAGCAGCGTTCCTTGCGCAGTGCCTATTTTTTTCGAATATACAGAATTTTCTGTCGGCAGTTCCAGTTGCAAACACTTTTGCGCTATGGTACAATAAATCCAAGGAATTGGAAGAATTTCAGAACAATTATGCCGTTAAATTCCCGTTTGCAATTGCAAGTTCCTCACCGGGGCCACGCCCCGAACAACAGAAAGGAAGTGCTATCCCATGAAGAAACTCATCTCTTTGGCTCTGGCGGTCCTCCTGCTGCTGAACCTTGCCGCCTGCGGGGATGGTCCCGCCCCCAGTTCCTCCGGGTCCTCCGGCGATGTCTCCTCTTCCGCCGGGTCTTCTCAGACGGACGTCCTCAGCCCCGTCACCACGGAGGCGGAAGTTCGGGCTCTCTATGGGGACGACGCAAGCCTTATCACCTCCATCGAGGCGTACCAGGGAGATTTCCTGGTGAAACTGGGAACGGACGAGGACTGCCCCAGCTTGGACTGGGTCTACGGCCAGAGCGGCATCCGCCGTCGGATGCTGTGGCTGGATACGCCCCTGCTTCGGTGCGAGATCGAGTCCCAGGCATCCGTCCGGGTGGTCACTGGCGGGCCTAACATCTATAACGGCGTCCCCGGTTTTCCACGCGTGGAGTTGGCCACACTGAGCCTTCTCTACGATGAGCAGGGCCGCGACCGAGGCTATGATCCCTATGTTTCTCCCGGCATTGGTAGCTCTGAAATCTACTGGGCCGGGGCCGGGGAGAGCTATCCCATGGGCATGCAGGGCCGCCGGGAGGCCATCCGCTCCGCCCAGGTCGATGCAGGCGGCCTCACTGTGGCCTTCGCGCCCCTGGCGGACGGCAGCGACTTCGTGGCCGCCTACTGCGAGATCCCCTATACCGAGGTGGCTCTCTCGGAGGACGGTATGACCCTCACCGTCACCATGCACGACACCTTCCTCAGCAGCGGCACCCTCTCCAAGGATGTAGACCTGGACTTTTTGAAGGAGTATGGCTCCCTCTACCCAGAGAGCTTCCCCGCCGGGGAGCTGGCGGGAAGCTGCACCCTCATCGAGAATGCGGATCTGCGTCAGGATGGGAACAACGCCGTGCTGACCGTCACTCTGGCTGACGGCCCCATCCACGGCAGGAACTTCGGTGACGGTTATTACCGCTTCACCGCTGAGACCGGCTATACCGGCATCGCTGACATCGGTCCCTACCTTCGAGTAACCCTCAACGCCACCAACGAGCTCTTTGCAGGCAACTGAGCAGTCCATACAAGCCGTGGACAGCGTGGGTACGGGCGCACCGTGTTTGACCCAGTTTTGACCCAGAATCCGAAAAAAGCGGACAGGGCTGGACGGAAGCAATGGAAAATCCTCCGAGCGGGCGGCGGTAAAAAGCACAAATTGGAGCCGTTTCGGCTCCAATTTGTGCTTGATACAACCTACGGACCAGAAGGCCGGGGGTTCGAATCCCTCACGGCGTGCCATTCGGCAGAAAACCCGCAACCCCTTGTGGTTGCGGGTTTTCCTTTATTTGCAAGGGTTTCTGGCTTTTTTGCGTTGGAAATATTTGTCTCACTTCAGATATATAATGGGCGTTTCGGGCACACGTAGCCTGCGCTTTTATACACGGATTTACACACAAAATTGTGAGAGCGCAGGCTGCTTTGGCTTTTGTTTTGCACTGGCTGGCGTTCCGGATGCCTCTTGTCAAGCGGCGGCGCTTGTGGTATGATGAGTTTAAAATCGTGACAGAGAGGGTCGGGGACATGGAAACCAGCTTCAAAACGTGTGTATTCGGAGGATTTGATCGGGGAGACGTGATCTCCTTCATCGAAAAAACAGCGGCGGAGACGCAGGAAAAGCTGGGCGTCCTGACGGCGGACAACCAGCGGCTCCGCGAGGCACAGCAGGCTGCGGACGCGGAAAATCAGGCGCTGCGGGCCCGCAACGAGGAGCTGATCGCCCAACTGGACGACGAGGCTGCCCTGCGCCGTCAGGTGCGGGAGCTGCAGGCGGAGGCGGAGGCGCTGCGCCGTGAGAACGATGCCCTGCGGGAGCCTGCCGCGCAGTACCAGTCGCTGAAGGACCACATTGCGGACATCGAGATCAGCGCCCACCGCCGCACCGAGGAGTTCCGCGCCAAGGCGGTGGAGACGCTGCGGCAGCTGATCGGCCAGCAGCGCCAGTGGTGCGCCGAGCAGCGCGGCGCGTATGAACGCATGACGGAGGGTGTTTTGCAGCAGCTGCACCGTGCGGAGCACCTTGTGGAGGCGTGTGATCTCGGACACTTTGACGAGTTTGAGGAGTCCCTCCGGCGGCTGGAGGATACCATTGACCAGTCGGAATAAGCAGCGGTTCAAGGGAACAGAGAACGCCCCGCGCCAGAAATGGCGCGGGGCGTTTTGATGCACACGGACGCGGCGCTTACAGCAGCATAACGCCGGCCTTGGCGCAGCCCTCCATCGTGGCCTTGTCCCACAGGCTGGCCTGCACCTCGCCGATGTGGCAGGTGCCGATCATCAGCATACACAGGCGGCTCTGGCCGATGCCGCCGCCGATGGTCAGGGGCAGCTCGCCGTTGAGCAGCATCTTGTGGAACGGCAGCTCGCGGCGCTCGGTGCAGCCGCGAACCTCCAGCTGGTAGGTCATGGAGGCTTCGTCCACGCGGATACCCATGGAGGAGATCTCGAAGGCACGGTCCAGCACGGGGTTATACATGAGGATATCGCCGTTCAGGGACCAGTCGTCGTAGTCGGGGGCGCGGCCATCGTGGGGCTGACCGCTGCGCTTCAGCGGGCCGCCGATCTGCATGAGAAAGACGGTGTGATGCTCGTGGCAGATGGCATCCTCGCGCTGGCGGGGGGTCATGTCGGGCCAGCGATCCTCCAGCTCCTGAGTGGTGACGAAGTACACCTCGCGGTCCAGCACGGTGTGCAGGCTGGGGAACGCGACCTGCAGGGCGTCGTTGGTCTCCACCACGGCGCCCACAATGGCGCGGACAGTCTGGCGGAGATACTGCTCGTTGCGGTCCTGCCGCTCAATGACCTTTTCCCAGTCCCACTGGTCCACATAGACGGAGTGGAGGTTGTCCACCTCCTCATCGCGCCGGATGGCGTTCATGTCGGTAAACAGGCCCTTGCCGGGCTTGAAGTCATAGCGCTTCAGCGCCAAGCGCTTCCACTTGGCCAGCGAGTGGACCACCTGACCGGTGGCGCCCACATCGGGGATGTCAAAGGAGACAGGGCGCTCCACGCCATTGAGGTTGTCGTTCAGACCGGAATTCTCCTCCACGAACAGGGGAGCGGAAACACGGCGCAGATTCAGCGCCTGCCCCAGATTCACCTGAAAATTGCTCTTGATGAACTCGATAGCACGCTGCATCTCATAGGTGGACAGCGGCGTTTTGTAACCGGCAGGGATCGTCAATTTGCTCATGCGTGAAACACCTCTTTTGTAAAAAATATGTTGTCATTATAGGCGGTGCGGCGGGGAATTGCAAGCTGAATATTTGCAAAATTACATCTCCTTACCGGAGAAAATTTTGTATAAAAATGTCCCTCGATACCATCGAGGGACATTTTTATACGGTTTATCCGTTTGTCGATTACCGGCAGGACTCCATCATGGCGCGGAAGGCCTGCAGGCTGCGGCGGATCATGTCGTTGGACACGCAGTAGCTCAGGCGGAGGTAGCCCGGGCAGCCGAAGCCATCGGCGGGCACAACCAGCAGGTTGTAGTCCCGCTTGGCCTTCTCGGAGAAGGCATTGGCGTCGCCGTTGGGAGCCTTGACGAACAGGTAGAACGCACCGTCAGGCTTGGTGCACTGATACCCCATCTCCCGCAGACTGTTGTACAGCAGGTTGCGATTCTCGTCGTAAGCCGCCAGGTCGGGGCGTTCCCCGGCGCACAGCTGGATGACCTTCTGGATCAGCGTGGGCGGGCAGACGTGGCCCATGGCACGGGAGGCACCGGAAACAGCGGCATACACTGCGGCGCTGTCGTCGGCGAAGCCGGGGACATAGACGTAGCCGATACGCTCGCCGGGCAGGGAAAGGGACTTGGAATAGGAGTAGCAGACGATGGTGTTCCGGTACAGGCAGGGGATGAAGGGGACCTTCACGCCGCCGTATACCAGCTCGCGGTAGGGCTCGTCGGCGATGATGTAGATGGGATGGCCGTACTCGGCGCTCTTGCGTGTCAGTAGAGCGGCCAGCCCCCGCAGCGTCTCCTCGGTATAGACGACGCCGGAGGGATTGTTGGGCGAATTGATGATGATGGCCTGCGTATGGGCGGTGATGCGCTCCTCCACGGCGTCCAGATGGATCTGGAAGGCCTCGGTGTCGGGGGGCACCACCACCAGCTTCCCGCCGTTGGCGGTGACGAAGGGGCGATACTCGGGGAAGAAGGGGGCCACGGCCATGATCTCAGCATCGCTGTCCGTGATCAGAGCCTTGATGACGGCGATCAGCGCGGGGGCGGCGCCGCAGGTGAAGAACAGCTCATCGGCCTTCACATCCAGACCGAAACGGTCAGACAGATCCTTGGCCACAGCGGCGCGGGCATCAGAAAAGCCGGGGGCCATGGAGTAGCCGTGGAGCTGGATGGAGTCCGTCTCGTCCACGATCCGGTGGATGGAGTCGTTGACCTTTTGGGGGGCGGGAATGCTGGGATTGCCCAGGGAATAGTCGTAGACCTTGTCAGCGCCGATCCTTGCGGCCTGCTCCAGCCCATAGGCGAAGAGCTGGCGGATGACGGAGGGGGCTGTTCCCAGCTCGTAAAATGTCTGATTGACCATGTGGCGATCTCCTCCTTACAATATGTGTGAGCCCTCGTCCCCCTGTGCGGTCACACGCGAGGACAGGCAGCCTTCGGTACGATTATACAACAGCGCAATCGGAGCGTCAACAAAAACCGAATCGTTCGGCCAAAGAAATTTCGGCAGGGGTTGACGAAATCTGCCGCATCGCATAAACTGGTGCGGTATACTATGTAAGGCGGTATGTGAGACATGAAAGAGATCAAAACGTGGTCGCTGGCCTTCACCTATGTGGGGTGCTTTCTGGGGGCGGGCTTTATCTCGGGACAGGAGCTGTGGCAGTTTTTCGGCAGCTTCGGCAACTGGGGCTATGTGGGATTCGCCCTGGCGGCGGTGCTGTTCACGGTGATCGGCGTCCTGTTCGTGCGGCTGACCCAGATGACACAGTGCTCCGATATGGACCGGCTGCTGGTGCCGTGGGATATCAAGTGGCTGCGGGGCGCCTCCGGCGCCATCGGCGCGGTGTTCCTGTTTTTCGTGGTGGTCTCCATGTCCGCCGGTGTGGGGGCCATGCTGACCCAGCTGTTCCGCGTGCCCACATGGCTGGGCAGCGCCGTGTTCATGGCGGCTGTGTTTCTGGTGACGCTGCTGGGTGTGACGGGCATGGTCAACGCCTTCTCCGCGCTGATCCCCGTGCTGATCGCGGCCACGGCGGCCTTTGCGGTGGGGGCCTATGCTGCCTTCGGCACAGACGGCATCTTCCAGCTGACCAACGTCAATACCAATCCGCTGATGCCAAATTGGCTCATTGCGGCGCTGACCTTCGTCTCCTATAACATTCTGGGCGGGATCGGCATTATGTCGCCGGTGGGACAGTATGTCCGGCAAAAGAAGCATATCTACATGGGCATCGCGCTGTCGGGCCTGATGCTGCTGGCGGTGGCGGGCAGCATCCTCACCAGCCTTGCCGCCTGTCCCGAGGCGGTGCAGGCGGAGCTGCCCATGGTGGCGCTGGCCAGCCGTCTCAACGGTGCGCTGGGCACGGTGTACGGCCTGATGCTGCTGCTGGCCATGTTCTGCAACGCGCTGGCCAGTCTGGTGGGGCTCGTCTCCTATCTGGAGCAGAAGGCGCGGTTTGTGCGGGCCAAAAAGAAACCGGTGCTGGCGGGGCTTTGCCTGCTGGCATGGGCGGCCAGCCTGCTGGGCTTCGGCGAGATCATCGCTGTGGTCTATCCCATTTTCGGCTATCTGAGCATCGTGTTCGTGGTGTGTGTGGTGATCCACTTCGTACAGTGCCGGAAACGGGAAAAGACGCCGGCATAAACAGAAGAAGAGTCGAAGAGGTCCGAAGCCATTGGCTTCGGACCTCTTGATATGAGCTATGTAATGGTATAATACTTTACACGCTGAACAGGATATCGGCGTAGGTGGGATAGGGCCAGTAGGACGCGTCGGTGGCGCTCTCCAGCTGACTCACCAGATCGCCGGCCTTCTGGGTGCGGCTGGCGATCTCCGCGCGGTACCAGCGGGCGGCGTCGATGCCGCCATCGGCGGCAGGGGCGTTCTCCAGCGCCTGAGAAAGCTCCTGACAGACATCCAGAAGCTGCCCGCCCTGCAGGCCCAGCCGGCGGATCGTGTAGTCCTCGATGCGGCAGAAGCCGGCCAGATCGGCCTCCTGCTTGTGGGCCATGCCCTTGGCCAGATCGCCGGTGTAGCGGGCCACGGCGGGGAGGATGCGGCGCTGGGCCATGTCCAGCAGCGTGTTGGCCTCGATGGCTGTGACCTTGCAGTAGTTCTCCAGATGGATCTCGTAGCGGGCCCGCATCTCCGTCTCCGTCAGGACGGCGTGACGGGTGAACAGGTCCACATTCTTCTGATCGATGTAGGCGGGCATACAATCCACGGTATCCCGCAGGTTGGAAAGTCCGCGGCGGGCCGCCTCGGCCACCCAGGCGTCATCGTAGCCGTTGCCGTTGAAGATGATGCGCTGGTGGGCGGTGAACGTCTCCTGCAGCAGCTCCTGCAGGGCGGACTGGAAATCCGGCGCCTGCTCCAGACGGTCGGCGAACTGTCCCAGCTCCTCGGCCATGATGGTGTTGAGCACCACGTTGGGGCTGGCGATGGACTGGGAGGAGCCCAGCATACGGAACTCGAACTTATTGCCGGTGAAGGCCAGCGGGGAGGTGCGGTTGCGGTCCGTGGTGTCCTGGGGGATCTCCGGCATGGCGTCCACGCCGATCTGCAGCTTCCTCTTGGTGATGTCCACATACTTTGTGCCCTGCACGATGGAATCCAGAATGGCCGTCAGCTCATCACCCAGAAAAATGGAGAGGATGGCGGGAGGGGCCTCGTTGCCGCCCAGACGGTGGTCGTTGCCGGGATAGGACACGCAGCAGCGCAGCATTTCCTGATATTCGTCCACACCCTTGATGAAGGCCGCCAGAAACAGCAGGAACTGGGCGTTCTGGCTGGGGGTGCCGCCGGGCTTCAGCAGGTTCTCGCCGGTATCGGTCTGGAGGGACCAGTTGTCGTGCTTGCCGCTGCCGTTGATGCCCGCAAAGGGCTTCTCATGCAGCAGGCAAACCAGCCCGTGGCGGGCGGCCACCTTCTTCAGAAGCTCCATGGTGAGCTGATTCTTGTCACAGGCGCTGTTGGCGTCGGAGTAGATGGGCGCGATCTCATGCTGGGCGGGGGCCACCTCGTTGTGCTCCGTCTTGGCCAGCACCCCCAGCTTCCACAGCTCCTCGTCCAGCTCCCGCATAAACGCGGCTACCCGGGGCTTGATGGCGCCGTAGTAGTGGTCGTCCAGCTCCTGCCCCTTGGGAGGGCGTGCGCCGTACAGCGTGCGGCCGCAGAGCTTCAGATCCTCCCGCAGCTCGTACATCTTACGGTCGATGAGGAAATACTCCTGCTCCGGCCCCACCTGAGGCGTGACGTGCTGCACATCTGTGTTGCCGAACAGACGGAGGATACGGACGCACTCCCGGTCCAGCTCCCGCATGGAGCGCAGCAGCGGCGTCTTTTTATCCAGCGTCTGACCGCTGTAAGAGCAGAAAATAGTGGGAATATACAGGGTGTCATCCTTAATGAACGCATAGGAGGTGGGGTCCCACGCCGTGTAGCCCCGGGCCTCGAAGGTGGCGCGCAGGCCGCCGGAGGGGAAGCTGGAGGCATCCGCCTCGCCCTTGCTCAGCTCCTTGGCGCTCAGCTCCATCATCACGCCGTCCTTGCCGTCGCGGGTGATGAAGCTGTCATGCTTCTCGGCGGTGAAGCCGGTCATGGGCTGGAACCAGTGGGTATAGTGGGTGGCGCCGTTCTCAATGGCCCAGTCCTTCATGGCGCTGGCGATCTCGCCGGCGGTGGAACGATCCAGCGCCGTTCCCAGCGCCAGCGACTGCTGCCATGCGCGGTAGGCGGCGGCGGGGAGACGCTGCTGCATCTGCTGCTCCCCAAACACCATTTTACCGAACAGAGCGGGAACGTCGATCTTCTTCTCACACATCTGGATCATTCCTTTCAAAGTGAAATCAAATTGCAAACGCAGTCCTCACAGAAAGAGCTGCATGACGGCGGGGGTCACATACGCCTCCATGAACGCCGCGATCACCAGCAGGGGCAGCACCAGCAGCGCCAGCACGCGGAGGAGGTTCAGGAGCAGGGGCTTCATCACGCCCTTCTCGTTTTTGCGGATATAGGCGTTGATGTTTTTGCACAGGCACAGGCCGGCGGCAAGGCTGAGAAACAGTGCCGGCAGCTCGAAAATACCGTGGGGCAGGATGCCCGCCGCCAGCAGCAGCCACCGGCCCTCCACCATGGAGGCGATCATGCCGAGGATGGCGGCGTTGACGCCCAGCGACAGGGCGGGCAGGTACAGAAACGGGATGAAGCCGTACAGCACGCTGAGCACCATGGCCCGCAGGTTGTTGAGAAACAGCGCCAGCACGTTGAAGCTGCCGTCGTCCTGCACGATGCCGGAGCCTGCGATGGCCTCGTTGAAATAGCCGATGACCGTCACGGGGATGTCGGGAAAAAGGCGTCCGGCTGCGTAGGACAGCACGATCAGCACCAAAAACGCGGCGGCGGTCATGCCCACGAAGCGGCCGTATTCCTCCCGCCAGAAGGCGCCGATGGCGCGGAGCTGCTTTTTCATGCCAGCTTCTCCAGACCGGCGCGGAGACGGCGCAGCGTCTCGTCACGGCCCAGGATCTGGCAGAGCTCCACGGCGCCGCCGGGCGTCACCAGCTTGCCGGCGGCGGCAATACGCACCGGCCACATGAGGGTGGCATTCTTCACGCCCAGCGTTTCCGCCAGCGCCACCAGCCCATCGTGGATGGCCTCATCCGTCCAGTCGGGCAGCGCCTCCAGCATGGGGATGGCGGCCTCCAGCATGGTCTTGCAGACGGCGGGGTCCGTCTTGGACTTCTTGTTGGTGAAGAACGCCACATCATAGGCGGGGCAGGCGTCGAAGAAGTCCACCTTTTCGGGGATCTCCGTCAGCTTTTCACAGCGGGCCTGCAGCAGCGCGGCGATACGGGCCGTGTCAAAGCGCGGATCCTTCACGGTCTGGCGGATATAGGGCTCGGCCACTCTGGCGAAGGCCTCCGGCGCCATGCCGCGCAGGTAGACGGCGTTGAAATGATCCAGCTTGGCGCGGTCGAAGATGGCGGGAGACTTGGAAATGCCTGTCATGTCAAATGCCTTTACAAGCTCCGGCAGCGTGAAGATCTCCTGCTCTGCCAGCTCGCCCCTGGGGGACCAGCCCAGCAGCGCTACATAGTTGAGGATGGCCTCGGTCAGATAGCCCTCCGCCTTCAGATCCTCATAGGACGGGTCGCCGTGGCGCTTGGACATCTTATTCTGCGCGTCCCGCATGACGGGGGAGCAATGGACATAGGTGGGGACCTCCCAGCCAAAAGCGTGGTACAGCAGGTCATACTTGGGGGCGGAGGAGAGGTACTCGCTGCCGCGGACCACATGGGTGATGCCCATCAGATGGTCGTCAATGACGTTGGCAAAGTTATAGGTAGGCAGACCGTCCCGCTTCAGCAGCACCTGATCGTCCAGCGTGCTGTTTTCTACGGTGATATCGCCGAAAATGGCGTCGTGGAACGTGGTGGTGCCCTCCGCAGGGATCTTCTGGCGGATGACAAAGGGCTCGCCGGCGGCTACCCGCGCCAGCGCCTGCTCCAGCGGCAGGTCACGGCAGGGGTCGACGGCGCGGTCAAAGTCGCCGGAGTCCTCCTCCGACGCACATTTTTCACAGAAGCAGTAGTACGCGCCGCCTTTTTCCGCCAGAAGACGGGCATACTTCCCATAGGTATCGCGGCGCTGGGACTGGATATAGGGGGCCACGGGGCCGCCCACATCGGGGCCCTCATCGTGGGTAAGGCCGCACTCGGCCATGGTGCGGTAGATCACATCCACCGCGCCGTCCACCAGACGGCCCTGATCCGTATCCTCAATGCGGAGGATAAACGTGCCGCCCTGAGAGCGGGCGATGAGCCATGTGTACAGCGCCGTCCGCAGATTGCCGACGTGCATATAGCCGGTGGGGGAGGGGGCGAAGCGGGTGCGGACCCTGCCGTGTGGGATGCGGGATTCCATCTCGTCAAAATACGTCATATCCATACTCATCGGGCGACCTCCTGAAGTGTTTACAAAAATACCAGTTTATTATATTTCAAATGGGGGAAAAGTCAAGGAGGACAGGGGACATTCCGCTGCGTGCGGTGCAAATTTGTGATAAAATATGCGCCGGCGGCAGAGGACGCACCGGCAACTGGTGATTACACCGAATGTTTGGAATGTTTCTTGCTTTTTTTGCCGCGTTCTGCTATACTGTCCTCAGTTGATTCCACCGATGGTAATTATATAAGAGAAAGGAAGATCGCTGCTATGATCTATACGACTGAAGTTCAGCATATGTGTCCCGTGGCCAAGGGTGCTTACCACGGTCCGGCGCCCATTCCCGAAGAGGGCAAGTGGGTGCAGGCCAAGGAGATCTCCGACATCTCCGGCTTTACCCACGGCGTGGGCTGGTGCGCGCCTCAGCAGGGCGCCTGCAAGCTGACGCTGAACGTGAAAAACGGCGTCATCGAGGAAGCGCTGGTGGAGACCATCGGCTGCTCCGGCATGACCCACTCCGCCGCCATGGCCTCCGAGATCCTCATCGGCAAGACCATTCTGGAGGCACTGAACACCGATCTGGTGTGCGACGCCATCAATACCGCCATGCGCGAGCTGTTTTTGCAGATCGTGTACGGCCGCACCCAGTCCGCCTTCTCCGAGGACGGTCTGGCCGTGGGCGCTTCTCTGGAGGATCTGGGCAAGGGCCTGCGCTCTCAGGTGGGCACCATGTTCGCCACCAAGGACAAGGGTCCCCGCTATCTGGAGATGGCCGAGGGCTATTGCAGCCGTCTGGCACTGAACAAGGACGATGAGATCGTCGGCTACGAGTTCATCAGTCTGGGCAAGATGATGGATTTCGTCAAGAAGGGCGACGATGCCAACGAGGCACTGAAGAAGGCTACCGGCCACTACGGCCAGTGGGAGAACGCGGCGAAGTATATCGACCCGCGTCAGGAGTAAGAAGGGAGGACGGCAAAAATGGCTCTGTTTGAAAGTTACGAGAGAAGAATCGACAAGATCAACGGCGTCCTCGCGCAGTACGGCATCGGCTCCGTGGAGGAATGCCGTGAGATCTGCAAGGCGAAGGGCTTCGACCCCTATGAGATCGTCAAGAGCATCCAGCCCATCTGCTTCGAAAATGCCTGCTGGGCGTACACCGTGGGCGCGGCCATCGCCATCCAGTCCGGCGTAAAGACCGCCGCTGAGGCCGCCAAGAAGATCGGCGTGGGCCTCCAGTCCTTCTGCATCGACGGCTCCGTGGCCGAGGATCGCAAGGTGGGCCTGGGCCACGGCAATCTGGGCGCCATGCTGCTGAGCGATGAGTCCAAGTGCTTCGCATTTCTGGCCGGCCACGAGTCCTTCGCCGCCGCCGAGGGCGCCATCGGTATCGTGAAAAACGCCAACAAGGCCCGCAAGCAGCCGCTGCGCGTGATCCTGAACGGCCTGGGCAAGGATGCCGCACAGATCATCAGCCGCATCAACGGCTTCACCTATGTGCAGACCCAGTTCGACTACTACACCGGCAAGCTCAACATTGTCCGTGAGATCCGCTATTCCGAGACGGAGCGCGCCGATGTCCGCTGCTACGGTGCGGATGATGTGCGTGAGGGCGTGGCCATTATGCACCACGAGGGCGTGGACGTGTCCATCACCGGCAACTCCACCAACCCTACCCGCTTCCAGCATCCTGTGGCCGGCACCTATAAGAAGGAGTGCATCGAGCAGGGAAAGAAGTACTTCTCCGTGGCCTCCGGCGGCGGTACCGGCCGCACGCTGCATCCCGACAACATGGCCGCCGGTCCCGCCAGCTACGGCATGACCGACACCATGGGACGTATGCATTCCGACGCGCAGTTCGCCGGCTCCAGCTCCGTCCCCGCCCATGTGGAGATGATGGGCTTCCTGGGCATGGGCAACAACCCCATGGTCGGCGCCACCGTGGCGGTGGCCGTGGCGGTGGAGGAAGCGGTAAAAGCCTGATATACCCTAAATATACCAACGGATGAAAAGCCGTAAGGCGGGGTACGCCTTGCGACTGGGCAGAGAACGGTGTGACCTTCACGGTCACGCCGTTCTTCTGCGTCAGGGGCAGCTGCTGCTCCGGCGGCCCTCTCATCCTTTTTGCGCGGCCTCTTGCGGCATTGCGGGGCATCTGGTATAATGTCCTAATTAACGCCGAAGACAGGAGGAGAGAGCCTATGCGCGTACTGGCCACCATTGCTTTCTCCTTTGCGGCGGGGCTGTTCCTTGTTTTGCTGCTGCCATGGTCCGGCTGGTATCTCTGGGCCGCGGCGGGTCTTGCACTGGCTGCTGTGGGACTGAGGCTGTGGGCGCGGCGCTGGCGGTATCTCCGGCGGAGCCTGCTGGTGCTGTGGCCGCTGGCAGCGGCGCTGGCGTATTTCACCGTCTATCAGGCGGTGGTGCAGCAGCCTGTGCTGGAAATGTGTGGCAAGGAAAACGACTTTACAGCAATAGTGTGCGGATGGCCGGAGGAAACAGGACGCGGCGGACGGGTCACGGTGCGGCTCCGCGGGCTGCGTGGGGCCAAGGCGGTCTACTACGGCGGAGACGAGGTGCTGTCACTGATACCCGGGCAGGAGCTGTCCGGCACGGCATGGTGGCAGAATGCCGCCAGCATCCGCGGCACGGCGCTCACCCAGTTCACCGCCCGCGGCGTATATGCTCTGCTATACCAGCGGGGCGAGAGCACGGCCGTATCAGACGGCAGCAGCGGCGGTCTGCAATGGCTGCCGCTGCGGGCCGGCAGGGCGTTTCGCCGGCAGATCTCCGTACTCTGGGAGGATCCGTCGGTACAGGGCTTCCTGACGGCGGAGCTCACCGGCGACAAGGCGGCGCTGCCGGAGGGTGACGCCGTGGCCATGCAGGAGACGGGGCTGGCCCATCTCTTTGCGGTGTCCGGCCTGCACTGCGGCTTTCTGGTGACGCTGCTGAGCCTGCTGCTGCCCACGAGACGGCGCAGAACGCTATGCGCTGTGACGGCGCCAGTGCTGCTGTTCTATATGGTGATGGTGGGCTTGTCGCCGTCGGTGGTGCGGGCCTGTATCATGCAGCTCTTCCTGCTGATCGCGCCGCTGTTTCGGCGGGACGGAGACGGCTTGACCAGTCTCGCCGCCGCGCTGGGCGTGATCCTGCTGGTCAACCCCTTTGCAGCGGGGAGCGTCAGTTTGCAGCTGAGCTTCGCCGCGGCGCTGGGAATGGTGCTGCTGGCGCCGCGGCTCCACGGGGCGCTTGCCGGATGGTATCGGGGCGGCAGCCCCGTGGCGGGCTGGCTTGTCCGATTTGCGGCGGCTAATCTGGCGGCTACACTGGGCGCTATGGTGTTCACCGTGCCGCTGATCGCATGGTATTTCAATAGTTTCTCACTGGTCTCCCCGCTGGCAGGGCTGCTGGCGGTGCCTGCCGCCGGCTGGAGCTTCATGGCGACCTTCGTCACCACCCTCCTGAGCTTTGCATGGCTGCCGCTGGGGCGGGTGCTGGGCTGGCTGTCGTGGGTGCTGGTGAAGTACATCCTGCTGGCGGCCCACGGCCTGACGGCCCTGCCGTTCCACGCGGTATATTTCGACAACCGCTATCTGATCTACTGGATGCTGTACAGCTACGCCGCGTTTATCGGCTGCGCCGTCACAAAGGACCGGCGGCGCAAGTACGCGGCGGCAGCGGTGCTGTCGGCGTTGGCGCTGGCGCTCTCTGTCTGGCTTGGCAGCAGCGAGAGCCGCGGCGGCGTTATGAGCGCGCTGGCGCTGGACGTGGGGCAGGGCGAGAGCGTGGCCCTCTGGTCCGACGGACAGGCGGTGCTGGTGGACTGCGGCAGCAGCAACAGCTACGTGGACGCGGGCGGTGTGGCGGCGGACCGGCTGGAGAGTATGGGCCTGCACCGGCTGCAATGCGTGATCGTGACCCACTACCACGCCGACCACACCAACGGCCTGTACGAGGTGCTGGAGCGTCTGCCGGTGGACAAGCTGTACCTGCCGGATATCGAGGACGAGTACGGCGTGCGGGAGCGGCTGGTGTCGCTGGCGGAGGAAAAGGGCACAGACGTGGTGTTCGTGGAGCGAACCACCGTGCTGACACTGGGGAAGATGATGCTGACGGTCTACCCGCCGGTGACGGCGTCGGGCGACCTGAACGAGCAGGGCCTGTCGGTGCTGGGCACGGCAGGGGAGTTCGACATCCTCGTCACCGGCGACATGGCGGGCAGCACCGAGCGGAGGCTGGCGGAGATCTATGACCTGCCGGATGTGGAGGTACTGGTGGTGAGCCACCACGGCTCCCGTTACAGCTCGGACGCCGCATTTTTGCAGGCGATACGGCCGGAAACGGCGGTCATCTCCGTGGGCGATAATAGCTACGGCCATCCGGCGCAGGAGACGCTGGACCGGCTGACGGAGGCGGGCGCGTCCGTCTGGCGCACGGATGAACAGGGCGCGGTGCGTATCACCGTGAACGGAGGGAACTGATATGGCGAAAAACGACGGACGCGGCCGCAGCGGCGGCTACGAGGCGCTGCGCGCCGCCATCAGGGCGGGCGTACCGGCCAATCTCTATATCTTTTACGGCGAGGAGCGGTACCTGCTCCAGACCATGGCGCAGCAGCTGAAGGACCTGCTGATCCCTGAGAGCTTCGAGGAGTTCAACTACCACCGGCTCACCGGCAAGGGCCTGACGGTACAGGAGCTGGCGGAGACGGCGGAGGCCATGCCCATGATGGCGGAGCATACGCTCATCACGGTTACAGATCTGGATATCTTCAAGCTGGACGAGGGCCAGCGCACGGCATTGATCCAGCTGTTGTCGGACTTCCCGCCCTACTGCACGCTGGTGTTCCTGTATGAACAGGTGACCTACAAGCGGGACGGCAAGATGAAGAAGCTGTGCGCCGCGCTGAACGAATATGTGCAGGAGGTGGAATTCGTCCAACAGGATCGGTCGGATCTGCTGAAATGGCTGAAGCGGCGGTTTGCCGCCACCGGCCACGACATCGACCAGACGGCGGCGGATCATCTGCTGTTCACCTGCGGCAGCCTGATGCGGGGGCTGATACCGGAGATCGAGAAGATCGCCGCCTATGCCAAAGGGGAGCGCATCACCGTGGCGGACATTGACGCCGTGGCGGAGCCGGTGCTGGACGCCCGCATCTTTGACATGACCAACGCCGTGACAGCGCGGGATTACGACCGCGCCGCCGCCATCCTCAGCGAGCTGCTGCGGATGCAGACGGAGCCCATCGTCATTCTGGCGGCGCTGGGGAAGGAGCTGCGGCGGCTGTACACGGCGCGTCTGGCGCTGGACGGCGGCAAGGACCGCATCTGGCTCAAGGAGCTGTGGAGCATGAGCAGCGACTATCCCGCCAAGCTGCTGCTGCAGGCGGCGAGGAAGGTGGACCACGCCTGGTGCCGTCAGGCGGTGAAGCGCAGCCAGACGCTGGATCGCCGCATGAAGAGCGAGCGGAACATGGACAGTGAGGGCGAGCTGAAGCTGTTCCTCATGGAACTGGCAGGTGCGCGATGAAGCCCCGCATCCGCGAGGTCATCGTGGTGGAGGGCCGCTACGATAAAAACGCCCTTTTGCAGGTGGTGGACGCCGCCGTGGTGGAGACGGGGGGCTTTGCCGTCTTCAACGATGGGGAGAAGACCGCCTATCTCCGCAATCTGGCGCAGCAGCGGGGGCTGATATTGCTGACGGACCCTGACGGCGCGGGCTTCGTCATCCGCAATCGCCTCAAGAGCGTGCTGCCGCCGGAAAAGCTGAAGCAGGCCTATGTGCCGGACGTATACGGCAAGGAGCGCCGCAAGCGCACCGGCGGTAAGGAGGGCAAGCTGGGGGTGGAGGGGATGCCGCCTCAGGTGCTGCTGGAGGCCCTGCGCCGGGCGGGCGCCACCTTCGAGGACAGCGACGCCATACCGCAGCGGGCGGGCCTGACCAAGGCGGACCTGCTGGAAAAGGGCCTCATCGGCCCGGGCTCCGCCGAAAGAAGGGCGGCGCTCCAGAAAAAGCTGGAGCTGCCGTCGCGTCTGACGGCCAACGGCCTGCTGGAGGCGCTGGACCTGCTGGTGACGCGGGAGGAATTCGACAGACTGTGCGGATTTTTGCGGGATGCGCCGTAAACCTCTTGCAATTCCCGCCGCCGCCGCGTATAATAAATACCTGTTTTTACGCAGAATGATTTGCAATCAAGGAGTGTGAGAAGGATCATGGCCGAGGAAATCAAGACCCCCGAGACGGAGGAGTCCGGCAAAAATTTCATTCTGAATTTCATCGACGAGGACATCGCAGAGGGTGGTCAGTTCCAGGGAATGACCGTCCACACCCGTTTCCCGCCGGAGCCCAACGGCTATCTGCACATCGGGCACTGCAAGGCGCTGACCATCGACTTTGGCACCGCCGAGAAGTACAACGGCCTGTGCAACCTGCGGATGGACGACACCAACCCCACCAAGGAGGATGAGGAGTTCGTGGAGGCCATCAAGCAGGACATCCACTGGCTGGGCTTCGACTGGGGCGACCGGTTCTTCTACGGCTCGGATTACTTTGAGGAGGACTACCGTCAGGCGGTGCTGCTCATCAAGAAGGGGCTGGCGTATGTGTGCCAGCTGACGCCGGAGGAGTTCAAGCAGAACCGCGGCGACATCGGCATCCCCGCCGTGTCCCCCTACCGCGACCGGCCCATAGAGGAGAGTCTGGAGCTGTTCGCCCGTATGCGGGCCGGAGAGTTCCCCAACGGCGCCATGACGCTGCGGGCCAAGATCGACCTGGCCAGCGGCAACTTCAATATGCGGGACCCCGTGATCTACCGCATCAACCACATGAGCCACCACCGGCAGGGCAACAAGTGGTGCATCTATCCCATGTACGACTTCGCCCATCCCATTCAGGACGCGCTGGAGGGCATTACCCACAGCCTGTGCTCGCTGGAGTTTGAGGCCCACCGCCCCTTGTACAACTGGGTCATCGAGCACTGCGAGCTGCCCGCCCGTCCCCGCCAGATCGAGTTTGCCCGTTTGGGCATCGACCACACGGTGATGTCCAAGCGGAAGCTTCGCAGGCTGGTGGAGGAGCAGTATGTCTCCGGCTGGGACGATCCCCGTATGCCCACGCTGTGCGGCCTGCGCCGCCGGGGCTATACCGCCGCGTCCATCCGCAATTTCTGCGAGCGCATCGGCGT